>JBEIKS010000288.1:0-3139 GCA_040379625.1 Burkholderiaceae bacterium | reverse complement strand
GCCCACGAGGTGGATGACGCCAGAAGAGCGTTGGCCTTTCAACCACTGCAACCACTACTAGACGCTGCTTTTACCGAACCAGCTCGCTTTTTTAAAGATCAACCGGCACAAGACCATGCAGTGAGGGTCTACCTTGGTACTGCCACACTGCTTGAGATGTTGGCGTTTTCTGGCATGTTGGTGAGGAAACATGTGATTGCAGGCAATGAAGTCAACATCGAACTTGACGCAAAATTCAGAGCGCGTATTTTGGCTTACATGTCCGCAGGAATGTCTTCGTTGGTTTGAAAGCGATTCAGACAGGGGTGTCCTTGTCTGATTTTCAGGGTTTCAAGGCGCTCAACGCCTTCTCGACTGTGATTCCAAATACCCTCACCCGCTTTTGTCTGCTGCTTTGCCCTTGGATTAACAACAGCTTGTCTTTTGCGACGCCCAAGGTCTGGGACAAAAAGCCCATCAGCGCCAAATTGGCCTTGTTATCAACTGCTTCCGCCTGCAGACTTATTTTCAGACGTCCGTCATGGGTACCCACGATTTTTGTCAATTTTGCACCCGGTTGCATGTGCAACAACAGGTCGAAGGCGGCATCGCCCTTAAGAATCCAAGGTGGTGTGGACATTGATTCAACGCAAAACGGTAATATGTGATTGTAAACCAGTGATGGTTGGGCTTGCTTTGCAACGAGGGTTTGAATGAAACGTGTTTTGCAATTTCTTTTGGTCGTCGCTGGTGCAGTGTCTTTGCCCATCCGGGCTGAATCTTTGGGGTGTGTCACAACCGCTTGGAAACTGATTGGTGCCAATCACCGCGTTTGTGTTGAGGCGTTCCATGACCCGAAAGTACCCGGTGTGACCTGTCATGTCAGTCAGGCCAAGACCGGTGGGTTGGCGGGAAGTGTTGGCTTGGCGCAGGACCCCTCTCAATTTTCCTTGGCATGCCGTCAAACCGGGCCCATTTCCTTGCCTGCCAGTTTGCCCAAAGACGAGGTGGTGTTTTCCGAAGACACCTCAATTTTGTTTAAGGAGACACGCATCAGCCGCTTGTGGGATGCAAAGAACAACACGCTGGTCTACTTGGCCATCAGTCGCAAGTTGATAGACGGAGCGCCAGCCAACAGTATTTCCACGGTTCCTGTCATGCAATGGGCTGTCTTGCGTTAAAGTTGCTTTTTTATGTCTTGGTCTGTCAATCAGGAGATCCACATGTTTGTAAATTCACGTTTCAACGACGGAACGCCTAAGCGAATTGTTTATCGCAATGCGATCGTCTTTGATGGCACGGGGGGAAAACCGCTGATCTGTGATGTGTCTGTTGTCGGTGGTCGGATTGAGACAATGGGTGGACAAATTGCCCCCGATGAAAACACCTGGGAACTTGACTGCACTGGCAAATGGCTGATGCCTGGTCTGCTTGATATTCACACCCACCTTGATCTGGAGGTGGAATTGGCCCCGGAACTGCCTGAGGTTGTGAGGCACGGTACCACCACGGTGGTGATGAGCAATTGTTCTCTTGGGGTTGCATTTGGCAACCAGAGACGTGGCGTCGATGACCCCATCACCGATTGTTTTGCCCGCGTTGAAAACATTCCCAAACATGTATTGAAACGCGTAGGTGATGTGTGTACGTGGACAACATCAGCGCAGTACCTTGACCATTTCGAGGGCATGCACCTGGGGCCCAACGTGGTGCCTTTGATCCCACATTCCATGCTGCGCATTGAAGTGATGGGGGTGAGTGATTCTGTCACACGGGAACCGAACGAGGCAGAGCTGAAAAAAATGGAGGGCTTGCTGGAAAACGCCATGGATGAAGGCTACCCGGGCTTTAGTACCGATGGCCTGCCATTTCACTTTCTGGCCAATCAACCTCACACCCGCAAACAGATTCCCACACAATTTGCACCTTTCAGAGAATTGAAGCGTCTCACAGATGTGTTGCGACGTCGCGACCGTGTTTGGCAGGCCACACCGCCAAAAGACAGCAAATTTCAGACCGTTCGAAACTTTTTGCTCACCAGCGGCCTGTTGTTTGGAAAGCCCTTGAAGGTGACTGCAACGGCGGCCATAGACCTGCACACAAACAATAGCATTGCGAAGTTGGGCGTAACCCTTTCCAACGTCCTGAATTCCTGGCTCATCAGGGGACGTTTCCGTTTTCAGGCCTTGTCGGCCTCCTTCCGCTTGTGGAGCGATGGCGTCATAACACCAGTGGCAGAAGAAATTCCAGAATTGCGGGTGTTGAACGAACTGGAGTTGGATGACAGAGAGGGACGGTTAAAAATTCTGACGGACCCACAATGGGTTTCCGAGTTTAAAACCATGTGGTTCAAGGGCAAGAGCGGTTTTAACCTGGCCAACCTCAAGCGTTTGCTCAACCGTGAAGACAACGTGCTGAACCGCAAACTCGAAGACATGTTTATTGCGCAATGCCCGATTTCTGACTGGAATGAACAGTCGTTGCAAACACCTTATGAAAGGCTGATGGGCTGGCAGGCTGACCCAAGTCGCTTGCGTTTGAGCGCAGATGAGCAGGCGTTGTTTGAAAAAGCGCCCAAGCCGATTGGCGACGACGCTGAATTTTTTCTATTTCTGCTGCGTCAGTGGGATACACAGTTGCGCTGGACAACCGTGATTGCAAACCGCAACCCCAAGACCACCAAACGGCTGCTTTTTCACCCCATGACCCTACCGGGTTTCAATGACAGTGGCGCCCATATGACGAATCTGGCTTTTTACGACGGCAATTTGCGTACCTTGAAGTTTGCCCAGGAAGATGGGCTGGAACGTGTGGCTTCTGCTGTTCACCGCTTGACCCAGGCCCCTGCTGAATTTTTTGGTTTGAACACAGGATTACTGACTGTGGGCGCCCAAGCCGATCTCTGCTTGATTGACCCAACTGCATTGCAGGTGTGGGACCCGGAAAAAACCTATGACTTTATAGACAGGCCATTATTTTCTTCGAGGCAGGTCGTCAATAGACCCGCGGGGGTTGTGGCGCATGTACTGATTGCAGGCAAAGTCGCCTGGCATGAAGGTGCCTTTACGCCGGCATTGGGAACTCAGGCTTTTGGCAGACTGCTCAGGGCCAAAGACCACCCCAGCGAAATTGAAATGGCCAGCGCAGCTTGAGAAAAATG
>JBEIKS010000287.1:0-3145 GCA_040379625.1 Burkholderiaceae bacterium | reverse complement strand
GCGCGAGCGCTCAGTCGCCATGGCAAAAGCAACGGAATCCGGAAAAAGTCCGGAAATTGCTGCAAAAATGGTGGAAGGTGGCGTGCAAAAGTACCTCAAGGAAGTGGCTTTGTTGTCACAACCATTCGTGAAGGACGACAAGCTGACCATTGAAGCTATGCTCAAGAGCAAATCGGCCTCAGTCAGCAAGTTTGTGTTGTATGTTGCCGGTGAAGGCTTTGAAAAGAAATCAAACGACTTTGCCGCAGAAGTTGCAGCGCAAGCCGCTGCAGCCGCAGCTGCAAAATAATTGATGACCCATGGGTCGCTGCTTGCTTTTTGCGGCGACCCAAGCCCACAGGCGCTAAAGCCTGATACTGACAAAGAGGTTTATATGGCAGCCTATAAAAGAGTGCTGTTGAAATTGTCCGGCGAAGCCTTGATGGGAGAAGACAGTTTCGGCATCAACCGAGCAACCATAGAGCGCATGGTTGGTGAAGTGTCAGAAATCGCCAGAATGGGAATAGAGCTCGCCGTGGTCATCGGCGGAGGCAATATTTTCAGAGGCATCGCTCCCGGAGCGGCAGGTATGGACAGAGCCACCGCCGATTACATGGGCATGATGGCCACCATCATGAATGCTTTGGCGCTCCAAGATGCCTTCCGTCAGGCAGGCGTGCAGGCCCGTGTTCAATCTGCATTGAACATTGAACAGGTGGTTGAACCTTATATCCGACCAAAAGCAATGCGCTACCTGGAAGAGGGCAAAGTTGTCATTTTTGCAGCAGGCACAGGCAATCCGTTTTTTACAACAGACACCGCTGCGGCCCTTCGCGGTTCGGAAATCGGAGCTGAAATTGTCCTGAAGGCGACAAAAGTGGATGGTATTTACTCTGCAGATCCGAAAAAACATCCGAATGCAACGCGCTACTCTAAAATTACATTCGACGAAGCCATCTCAAAAAATCTGGAAGTCATGGATGCAACAGCCTTCGCGTTGTGTCGAGATCAGAAATTGCCGATACGTGTGTTCTCCATCAATAAAGAGGGCGCATTAAAACGTATTATCATGGGCGAAGACGAAGGTACCCTCGTCCACGTTTAATGTTTTTCCTGTTTTTAACTTAGGTGGAAAAAAATCATGTCAGTTGCTGATGTAAAAAAAACAACCGAACAAAACATGCAAAAGTCGGTTGAAGCGTTAAAAACCGAACTGGCCCGCGTCCGCACTGGACGAGCTCACACTGGCCTGCTGGATCAGATTCACGTCGATTATTACGGAACATCAACAGCGCTGTCAGGCGTTGCCAACGTCACCCTGATTGATGCAAGAACCATAGGCGTACAGCCATGGGAAAAGAAAATGGTTCCTGTCATTGAAAAAGCGATCCGCGAGTCAGGCCTTGGTCTGAATCCGGCCACAATGGGCGAGCAGATCCGCGTACCCATGCCGGCGCTGACGGAAGAACGTCGCAAAGAACTCACCAAAGTTGTTAAAAATGCAGGTGAGCACGCCAAAGTGGCAGTGAGAAATTTGCGTCGCGAAGGCAATGAAACCTTGAAAAAAATGGTCAAGGACAAAGCCATTTCAGAAGATGATGAACGTCGTGCGCAAGAAGATGTTCAAAAGCTGACAGACCGTTTTGTGGTTGAAATCGACAAACTCTTGGCCGTCAAAGAAGCCGAGATCATGACTGTTTAAATTGACATGACAGGCACGACCTCACCACCCTCAACCATTATGGTGCCTGAAACCGGCCCCATACCAAAACACATTGCGATCATTATGGATGGCAATGGTCGTTGGGCCAAAAAACGCTTGCTGCCCAGAGTTGCAGGACACAAGCGTGGAGTGGACGCGGTTCGTGCCTGTGTCAGAGCTTGCGTGGAGAGAGACGTAAAATTTTTGACGCTGTTTGCGTTTTCGTCAGAAAACTGGCGCAGGCCTGCAGAGGAAGTCTCTCTCCTGATGAAATTGTTTTTAAACGTACTTGAATCAGACGTTGAAAAGCTGCACCGGCAAAACATCCGGCTAAAGATCATCGGCGATATCTCTGCATTTAATGAACAATTACAATTGCTGATTGCTCAAGCACAAGACAGAACCGCAGGCAACACGGGCCTGACGCTCACCATCGCTGCGAATTACGGTGGACGATGGGACATCCTTGAAGCCATGCGAAAAACCCTAAGACAGCACCCGGAACTGAGCACTCATCCAGAGTTGTTAAAAGAGGAGCTCGTCTCTAAAAACTTGTCCATGGCTTATGCACCGGAACCGGATTTGTTCATACGAACAGGCGGGGAACAAAGAATTTCCAATTTTCTACTATGGCAGTTGGCCTACACCGAGTTATATTTCACAGATAAATTCTGGCCTGATTTCGGAGCCCTCGGGCTGTCCGAAGCAATCGCATCCTACCAAAACAGGGAAAGACGCTTCGGCAGGACCAGCGAACAAGTACAAAACCACGAGACTTTTCCATCCTTCCTCACAGGATCAACCAAACAATGCTAAAAACCAGGATCATCACCGCAGTTTTATTGATTGCACTTATCGTGATTATCTTGAAATGGGGGGGCACCGTCGGTTGGGCATCATTTGTTCTGCTTGTCATGACCCTCGGGCTTTGGGAGTGGGCGAACTTTGCCCAACTGAAGCCAGAAATTCGCATACCTGCCGCTGTAGCGGGTGGCGTTGCACTCGGGGCCTTGGGGGTGTTTAATCAATACGCCCAGTTGCCCCAAGTCCTGTTTTTTATCTCCGCTTCTTTCTGGTTGTTGGTTGTTCCCGGGGTTCTTAAAAACGTCGGGGCAACTTGGCTGTCAAAGCCCGTATTCCACTTTTTGCTTGCGCTCTTGCTTTTGGCATCGGCAGGCGCTGCAATGCTCAACGCAAGGGCGCATGGTGTTGTGTTCTTGTTCAGCTTGCTGGCCTTGGTTTGGGTGGCAGACATCGGAGCCTATTTTGTGGGTAAAACCATAGGCAAACGAAAACTTGCACCGCGCATCAGCCCCGGGAAAAGCTGGGAAGGCGCAATTGGCGGGGCAGTGTTGGTTGTCGGTTATGGTTGGCTGTGGGTTTTTCTCGGTCAAAAACATGAAGCCCTTGCGGACAACTGGGCCACCGCCCTGTACACGCAGTGGAATCCCTATATTTTTTCCG
>JBEIKS010000286.1:0-3175 GCA_040379625.1 Burkholderiaceae bacterium | reverse complement strand
GGTTTCTATGCTGGTAACTGGAACTCAAACATTAACTCTGACCAACAGTATGTTGGCGGCCCAGGCTTGGAAATGGACTTCTACGCTGGTTACAAAGGTGAGATTGGTTCGACTGGCATCAGCTACGACGTGGGTGACTTGTACTACTACTACGGTGATGCCCGTGCCGGAACTGCTAAAACCACGAAGTATGACAACAACGAAATTTATGGAGCGCTGTCCTACGGGCCATTCACCGGCAAGCTTTCTTATGCGACTACAGATTACTTCGGTTTGAAATCCGAGACAAAACCAACTTCTGTGTTGGCTGGTGGAAAGTCTCGTGGTACCACCTACACTGAGCTGAACTACTCTCAGGAAATCAAACCTAAGCTGACTCTCATTGGGCACGTTGGCTACACAGATGTTAAAAATTACAACGAACTCTCTTACACGGATTATAAAGTCGGAGTGTCTTACGACCTGAACGGATTTGCGCTTGGTGCTGCTTACGTCGGTGCCGACCTCAAGGACAAGGCCAAGATCGCCAACACCGTTCAAAATGCCCGCTTTGAAGATAAAAAACTGTACAAAGACACCATCGTCTTGTCAGTCGGCAAAACGTTCTAAGCACTCCATCATCAGTAACGCCTAGTTGTAACTGCAGCGGGTTCGCCCGCTGCGTTTAGCCCCTCAAGGGAGGACACCATGAAATTAATCACAGCTGTGATCAAGCCATTCAAGCTTGATGAAGTCCGTGAGGCTCTGTCGGCCATCGGCGTGCAGGGCATCACCGTGACCGAGGTCAAGGGTTTCGGCCGACAAAAAGGACACACCGAGTTGTATCGCGGTGCCGAGTATGTGGTCGATTTCCTGCCGAAGGTCAAAGTCGAAGCCGCCGTCGATGATGCCATCGTTGATCAGGTCATTGAAGCCATTGAAAACGCTGCCCGCACCGGAAAAATCGGTGACGGCAAGATTTTCGTGTTCGATCTGCAACAGGTTGTTCGAATCCGTACCGGTGAAACCGGCAAAGAAGCCCTGTAATTTAGCAACGAGGTCAAAATGAATAAGTTACTTTCCATTTGGGTGACAGCAGCGGCCTTGAGCCTGTCTGCAGTTGCACCCGGTGCGATGGCAGAAGACAAGCCTGCCGTAGCACCCGCAGCAGAAATGAAAGCGCCCGAAGCGAAAGCCGAAGCGCCTGCTGCTCCCGTGGCTGCCAAAGTGGCGGCTCCTGAGGCAAAAGCCGAGGCTGCACCAGCAGAAGCTGCACCTGCCGCACCAGTTCCCAACAAGGGCGACACTGCCTGGATGATTGTTGCCACCTTGTTGGTGATACTGATGACCATCCCTGGCCTGGCCTTGTTCTACGGTGGTTTGGTCCGCAGCAAAAACATGTTGTCAGTGTTGATGCAAACCTTTGCGATTTTCGCGATGATTGTCGTGTTGTGGTCTGTTTACGGCTACAGCCTGGCGTTCACCGGCGGCAGTCCGTTCATTGGCGGCTTTGACAAGCTGATGCTCAAGTCCATTACACCGGACAGCATTGCAGCCACCTTCAGCAAGGGTGTTGTTATTCCTGAACTGATTTTTGTGGCCTTCCAGTCTACGTTTGCAGCGATTACCGCTGCGCTGATCATCGGTTCTTTTGCCGAGCGCATGAAGTTTTCCGCTGTTCTGATTTTTGCAGTGCTGTGGTTCACCTTCAGTTACCTGCCCGTGGCGCACATGGTCTGGTACTGGGATGGTCCCGATGCGATCATCGACGCTGCAACGCTTGAAACCGTGACTGCCAATGCAGGCTGGTTGTGGGCCAAGGGCGCGCTTGATTTCGCTGGCGGCACGGTGGTTCACATCAACGCTGCGGTTGCAGGTTTGGTAGGTGCTTATTTGGTAGGCAAGCGTGTGGGTTACGGCAAGGAAGCCATGGCGCCCCACAGCCTGACCATGACCATGATCGGTGCGTCTTTGTTGTGGGTGGGTTGGTTTGGTTTCAATGCCGGCTCCAACCTTGAAGCAAATGGCGTGGCTGCGTTGGCCTTCGTGAACACCTTGCTGGCCACTGCTGCGGCAACCATGTCCTGGTTGTTCGGTGAGTGGATGGCCAAAGGCAAGCCTTCCATGTTGGGCGGCGCGTCTGGTGCGGTGGCAGGTTTGGTTGCCATTACCCCAGCCTGCGGTTTTGTTGGTCCAAGTGGTGCGTTGATCATCGGCCTGCTGGCCGGCGTGATCTGCCTGTGGGGTGTGAACGGCCTGAAGCGTTTGTTGGGCGCTGACGATGCACTCGATGTGTTTGGTGTCCACGGCGTGGGCGGTATCTTGGGTGCTCTGCTGACCGGTGTGTTTGCTGCACCTGAATTGGGCGGCACTGGCGTGTTTGACTATGTCACCAACGCCGTAAACCCCGAGTACAGCATCAGCGGCCAGGTATGGATACAGTTGCAGGCGGTGGTGACAACCATTGTCTGGTCTGCGGTTGTGTCTGTGATTGCCTACAAAGTGGTTGATATTCTGGTGGGTCTGCGTGTTTCGGAAGACGAAGAGCGCGAAGGTTTGGACATTACCTCGCACGGTGAGACTGCCTACCACGGCTGATCAACGGTAAATGAGTCTCCTGTGGGTCAGGTGTGGTTTCTGACCTGCGCAAAGGCGCCCTCGGGCGCCTTTTTTCTTTCCCGGCGCAGTGGTTCGGGTAAACTATGAAACCTTGCAATCAATGGATGCTCCATGGTTCCTCATCTTGTCACTGCGCTGACTGGCCCCCTGCTTGAGCTGGAAAAACGCATGCTCGATTCCACCGCTCAGATTGAGCGTTGGTTCCGTCTGGCCTGGCAAGAAAATACGCCACCGTTCTACACGTCCGTGGATGTGAGGAATGCAGGATTCAAGCTGGCACCCGTAGACACCAACCTGTTTCCGGGCGGATTCAACAACCTGCCTGCCGATTCCCTGCCTTTGGCGGTACAGGCAGCGGTGTCTGCCATTGACAAAATTTGCCCTGACGCCAAGAGCCTGCTTTTGGTGCCCGAGCGGCACACCCGCAACACCTTCTACCTGACCAACGTGGCGCGCCTGATGCAGATTCTCAAGCAGACAGGGCTGGAGGTGCGGTTGGGCAGCTTGTCTGAAGACATCGTGGCGCCCACTCAACTGGATTTGCCGGACGGTCAGCACTTGCTGCTCGAACCGGTGG
>JBEIKS010000285.1:0-3201 GCA_040379625.1 Burkholderiaceae bacterium | reverse complement strand
TTGTGGGCGGCTTAATGGAGAAAGATATAAAATCTTCGGTAACTAAAATATCGGTGGTTTCTGACAAGTGATCAATTCAAAGCGTCGTCTTTTGTTGGCAGCGGCTTCGGCCGCTGTTTTGGCTGGATGTGATGTTCTCAATGGAAGACGAACTCCTGTTGTTCGTTGCGATTATTCTACAAGCGCAAAGTTGGGTTCCACCAAGCTTATTCGACTCTTTGAAGAGATTGCCAGAGAGCTTTGTCAATCTGGTGAGTCGAAGTGCGGCGGCCCGGTCGCAAAAAAAAGAGCCTCTTGCGCTGCGGGCGCAGTCGCTTGTGAAGAGTTCGCAGAAGCAGAGACCAATGCGGCGCTTCCTCTCTTGGTGGCTGACTTTGTGCAACTTGAAACGCTGACCTCAGACAGTGATGGTTTGGTGATGGGAGAGTTGCTGAGAACCAGTTTGTCCAAGGTGTGTTGCCGCAATGTAATTCAAGCCGAGGTCGGAAAAGAGATCCGAATGAGCGACAGAGGGGTTGTTACGCTGACACGAAACACTGAAAAAGCACGCTCGGCCCAACTTGAAATCAAGGAGGTTGTTGTCGGCACGTATCACAACTACGCCGAAAAATTGATTTTGAGCGTCAAGCTCATTGATACAAGCTCGCAAACCATACTGGCTTCTGTTAGCCGTGAACTGGTACACCGGTGCGACAAAGGCTTCTTTTCTGCTTTTGACTGAAGTGTCACACGCACCCGCTTGATGCATTGAGATTTTTTCAGGCTATGCCAAAGCTTTGGGTGATTCTAATAGGCCCAGCGGCAGCCAAATTCCGAATAATTTGATGGGCCAGATCAAATTTTTTATTTTCATATGCGGCGTAGTACGCCTGGGTTGCCTCATCGGCTCGCTGTAAGCTCAGTGCCTCAGCTTTCATGATAAGTGCATTTTGATACTCGTCAAACAACGCGTTGTGCTGGCTCATCACCGCTTTAATACGGTCTGACATTGGGTGAGGGGCCGCTTCCAAGCCGTCCGCACCAACAGAGAACTCAACGGGCGGTTTGAGCTCAATACCCGCTGCGGCAAGCTCGGCTTGAACGCGCTTTGTCATGTTTTTCAGTGTTTCATCTGCCTTCTTTGCAAATTCTGATATGACAATCGGTTCTCCCTCTTTGATGCCCCAGGCGTCATTGAAAAGCTTTATGGACTGCTTAACAAAATCTTCATGTGACATGGTCGCAGCGTTCGCCGCAGGTTGATTGGAAAAAACGAGTGGCTTGTTTTGAATACTTTCTTTTTCGATGGCACGATTAAGCGAAGCGAAAAAACCTGTGTCCGTGGTTTGGATGCGAGACACAGCTTGTGTGGCAACGACGGGTGAAAGCGTGGAGACGCTTAATGCTGTAAGCGGGTTAGAAGGGTACATCGTAGACTCCAAGCGTATGAATATTGACAGGTTTTAATCCTGCGCGAGCCTCTCTGTGGAGGCTGTGATTAAAAGGTACTCGCCGATTTTTTGGTTGTCAATATTCCAAGTGTGTCCTTGCGTAAAAAATACACTTGAGTGCGATTTTCTAAATTCAGCGCAACTTTCAATTGTCTGTACACACAAGGGTGCGTCACGCATTGCGCACCCTGATTTCATTGTGCATTGCATTATTGACTGTTACATTTTTTACTGTCACTATCGTCACTGTCATACCAACCCATGTTTACATGACACCGAAAATAGGGAGCCTTAAAAAATGAAAACGAAAATGAAAGTAATGCCTGTTCGCCGTGACTTGAAAGTGGAGCTGCCCGAAGAGCGGGTCTGCGACTGGCATGTGCAGGGGCGACATGTCACCCATTTTTTTAATGCGCTGTCTATTTTTTTCCCTGCGGGTGAACGTTTTTTCATGGACAGCGTGCGTCTCTACCGCGACCAAGTCACTGACCCTGAATTGAAAAAAGCCGTTCTTGCCTTCATCGGGCAGGAAGCCATGCACAGCCGCGAGCACATTGAATACAACGACATGCTGGAAAGAGCCGGTCTGCCCGCTCACAAAATGGACAAGTTTGTATGGAATTTGCTGGGCAACCTGAAAAAAGTGCTGCCCAAGCGCCTGCAACTCGCCGGTACCGTTGCCCTTGAGCATTACACCGCCGTACTGGGCGACATGATTTTGCGTCACCCAGAAAAGCTGGAAGGATCCAACGCCCAGTTCATCAGAATGTGGCGCTGGCACGCCCTTGAGGAAACCGAACACAAAGCGGTGGCCTACGATGTGTGGAATGAAACCAGCCAACAACCTGCTGTCGACTACGCCAACCGCGCGATTGCCATGTTCCTCGCCACCGCAATTCTCTGGCCCTCCTTGGCCATGGTTCACGCACGTTTGGTGTTTGCCGATGAAGGCTGCAAGAAAAACCGCCTGCGCGGTTATGTGGATCTGGCCAAGTTCCTGGTGTTGGACAACGGACCTTTCCGCCGCCTGATTCCTGAAACACTCGAGTTTTTCAGAACCGATTTCCACCCTTGGGATCAGGACAACTCCGAGTTGCTCGCCGAAATTGACACCATCATCAAGCTCGTCAAGAAAGAAGAGCGCGCTGCGGTCGCAAAAGCTGCCTGATTATTCATTAGCCCAACGCGCGGTGGCTTGGAAGGGCTGGCTTGGAAGGGCTGGTTCGGAAGGGCTGGTTCGGAAGGGCTGGTTCGGAAGGGCTGGCTTGGAAGGGCTGGCTTGGAAGGGCTGGCTTGGAAGGGCTGGCTTGGAAGGGCTGGTTTGAAAGAGCGGGCCTGCAAAGGGCATTCAGGACGCGCGCCCCTTCGACCCCGCACAAGCCGTTACCGCCCCAAGGCGGTCAGAAAACCGAGTATTCCGGTTTTCGTCGAGGCTTGCAGGGTGGAGAAGGGATCAGCGCGCGATCCGCCCTTGCCAGGCAACTCTTTCAAGCCAGACCCCAACCCCCACGGCCCCAACCCCCACGGCCCCAACCCCCACGGCCCCAACCCCCACGGCCCCAACCCCCACGGCCCCAACCCCCACGGCCCCATACCCAAAGCAAAGAACTGACCCCGAAAACAGGTACTTTAATACTTAGTAGAAACCCTCAGGTTTATGTTTTAATAACCGTTATATCAGTAACGATATGAAACACATTAAAGCGCGGGACCCACGCTTTAATAACGGAGTTAAGCATGCCGGCCATCGAACGCCTGAAAAACAGTTTGC
>JBEIKS010000284.1:0-3203 GCA_040379625.1 Burkholderiaceae bacterium | reverse complement strand
TCGGTGGAGGCTGCACAAAAAGCCTTCCAGGAAGGCCGGAAAAAACTGTCTGAAGGCAGGGGAAACTTGGTTCGTCAGGCTGAAATGCTGCGCGATTTGGGGGTAAAACCCACCAAAGCACTGCCAACCACCTTGTTGGACGCCTCGCTTGAAGCCGTTCCGCTAATTGAACAAAAACTGCAGTAAGCTGCTGAAAAAACTGTTAGAAAATACCCATCGCCAAGCCTGTCGCAAGACTGGCACCCACGTCGCGGCAGCGCTGTAAGTCGGACTCACCAATGCGTTTTTGTGCTGAAATTTCCGCGGGGGTTTGCGCATGGGTGCACACCACCACCGGTTCGCAAATTTCGCGCAAGCGCAAACCTGTCAAGATGCGCTGAATCTGGCGGACCGCGTTGCTACCATCACTGCCAGCGCACACCAGAATTGCACAGGGGCGGCCCACAAGCTGGTCAAGCACTGCATAGTAGGTGCGGTCAAAAAAATCCTTCATTAAACCTGACATGGAACCCAAAGTTTCAGGTGTGACGCAAACAAACGCATCAGCTTCCAGCACATCAGCGGCTGTGGTCTGAGATACATGTTGCAGTTTGCAATGCACTTCAGACTCGCAAGCAGCGCCCAAAGCCACAGCATGCGCCATGGCTTGCGAACCGCCCGTCATTGAGTGAAAAACAATTAACAGGGTTTTCAAATGCAGCCCTCTCTCTTTCTAATTTCAAGCTTGAGGGTTTGTCTCAAATCTGCAAACCAAAAGCGCTATTCTAAGGCTTGTACGCAACATCACCAGCAACTCTAAAAAGTTATTACAAACCATGAAATTCATTAAGCACAAAGCAAGCATCGGCTTGAGAGCCAAAATGCTGTTGCTACTGGCAGCCGCCACTCTCGCCAACGCAAACGCCGCGCCGCAAGTCAGCCGGCTCACCCCCCCAAGCGAACTGTTTTCAACGGGTCAGCCAGCCCCCATCATTGCACGTTTCCTGCCGGGGCAATTGTTTGACCTGCAAGCCACGATAACGCCGGACGAAGCTGGCCAGCGCATTACAAATGTCATATTCTCCGTTGATGGCAAGCCCATTCAAACAGCCCCGTCGCTTCGCGACTGCACCCAAGGTTGCGTGAAACACCTGCCAAACAATGCCGTCATTGCCACCCTGCGTGGTGTCTCTTTCAACAAAACCGGCCAACATACTTTTTCAGTGAAGGCTGTGCAAAGCGACCAACAAACCGTTGAGGCCCAGGGTAATTTTGAAATTGTTGAATTGAACATTGGTGGCAAGAAAGTAAAGAACCTTATTTTTATGCTGGGCGATGGCATGGGCGCAGCCCACCGCACCGCAGCACGCATTGTTCAGGCGGGCTATGTTCAGGGCAAGTCGGTGGCTCCGCTGGCCATGGACACCCTGCCCGTCACTGGCATTGTTAAAACCTCATCACTTAACTCGATTGTCACCGACTCTGCACCCGGCATGTCGAGCTACGTCAGCGGCAACAAAAACAACAACAACGAAGAAGGCGTTTTTCCGGATGACACCACAGATCCGTTCGACAACCCCCGCATTGAATACCTCAGCCAATACCTGCATCGTACTCAAGGCAAAGCGCTGGGCTTGGTAACCACCGCCGATGTATTTGATGCGACGCCTGCGGCCAATGCAATTCACACCAGCAACAGAGGCGCCGGTACCGGCATTGTGGATCAGTACCTGGACGACCGTTCCCTGACCGGGCTTTCCGTGTTGATGGGTGGCGGTAAAAAATGGTTCTTACCTGCCGGCAGTACGGGCTCCGCCCGTTCAAAGAACAATGACTATGCATTTAGCAACAGCGACGCACACACCGCCAACATTGTCAGGCACTGGAAAGCCTCCGCAGGCAACATAGACCCGCAACGCGATCTAATTGCCGACTTTAAAACCGCCGGGTTCAGCTATGTATCCACAGCCTCGGAGATGAATAAGCTGCCAGCCAACACTGACAAACTGCTGGGGTTGTTCAGCTACTCAAATATGAATGTGGCGTTGGACAAAATAGAGGGTCGTAGGACCGCCCGCAATTCAGTTGCAAACAGTGTGGTTGCCGACTATGGTTTTCCAGATCAACCGATGCTTGATGAAATGGCAGCCAAAGCACTGGATGTTTTAAAGCATCAAAAACAAGGCTTTGTGCTGATGATTGAAGGTGCCTCAATTGACAAGCAGGCCCACAACATGGACACAGAGCGCTGGATTCTGGACACCATGGAATTCGATCGCGCCGTTGCAGTTGCGAAGGCTTTTGCAAAGGCTGATGGCAACACACTGGTGATTGTGACCGCAGACCATGAATGTTCCGGTGCGGCACTCATCGGCGCCTCAAAACTCAGCGATGAAAAGCTAAAGGCGGTTTATGAGGCCCGAAAAAAGCAGGAAGGTAAAACTGACAGCCTGCGAGCCAGTGTGGTCGGCATTTATGAACAAGCAGGCTTTCCAAAGTATAAAAACCTCAATGATGGATACCCGGAAACCACAGACGTGGATCAACGGCTGTTGATCAGCTATGGCGCGAATGCGGACCGCCATGAAAACTGGCGTACCAATCCGAAACCGCTAAAAGACCCACAACAACCGCTGGGCAAAGAGGCGCCACTCAATTCATATCCGGCCAATGCCATGGAAAGAGACAGCGAAGATGGAGAAAAGCTGGATGGACACGTGCACGGCGACTCCGCCGCGCACACGGCCAGTGATGTGCCTTTGTCTGCCTATGGCCCCGGTGCTTATGACTTCACCGGAACCATGGACAACACAGATGTGTTTTTCAAAATTGCACAGTTGATGGTTAAAGGCGTGGTTAAAACACCGCGTTGATCAGGCCGCTTTTCCTGCCAAGCCCACCACCGATTCAGAAGCGCCGCCGATATTGATACGACGGGGGCGCTTTTCTTCGGGAATGACATTTTGCAGGCGTATGACCAACATGCCGTCTTCAATGTCAGCCCCCTTCACCACCATGGTGTCGGAAAGTCGGAACTGGTGGGTAAAGTCTCGGGTGGCAACCCCCCTGTGCAGGTACTGCCCGCCACGTTGCGCTTTCACACTGCCAGTGACTGTAAGCTTGCCATTGTCAAAAGTGATTTCGAGTTCATCACGCTTAAAACCCGCCACCGCAATTTCAACGGCGTAGTCATGCTCGGCTTCGCGAATAATATTGTAGGGGGG
>JBEIKS010000283.1:0-3227 GCA_040379625.1 Burkholderiaceae bacterium | reverse complement strand
TTTCACTGCGCCCGAACCTGCTACACACTGTGATTCGCCTGCTCTGGCTGCGGCAAACGGTCTGGCTGAATTGCGCAGTAAATTGGCTGCTTGGTCATAATCCATGGGTCCCTGCAGGCCGTGAGCCAGCGCCAAAGCTGCACTGACCAACGGGGCAGCAAAACTGGTGCCCCGCTTGTTGCCATAGGAGTGTGCCGCCGCCTCAGTCAAGCCATCGTTGTTTGCGCCAATCAGGCCGACTTCATCGCCTCCTGGTGCCATGATGCTGACGTTTGAACCAATTGCGCTGTAGCTGGCGCGTCGCCCGTCGAAATCCACAGCGCCCACAGCAATGGCGAACTCGCAGGAGGCAGGGGAATCCACCGCACCAGCACCATTGCCTGCAGCGGCGACAATCACTGCCTTTGCCGCTCTGATGGCATTGACTGCGCTTTGTTCAAACTGTCCGCATGCACCAGAGGCGCCCAAGCTCAGGTTGATGATTTTAGCCGGATTCGGATTCAAGGGTAGACCCTCTACCTGCAGTCCGGCGGCCCACCGGGCACCGTCCATCACATCCGAAAGGTATCCACCGCACTTGCCAAGCACGCGCACTGGCAACAAGCGTGTGTTCCAGTTGGCGCCGGCAATGCCTTGACCGTCATTGGTATTGCCTGCAATTTGCGCGGCTACGAATGTACCGTGCCATGAACTGTCGGTTTTTGAGCACTTGCTGAATTCTGTTGTTTGCCTGTCTTGCTCGCTGACCCAGTTGCCCGGATCCGCTGCATTGTTGTCCCGGCCGTTGCCATCGTTGGCGATGGCAGCGTTGGAGATGAAGTCATAGCCGGCAATCAACCTGTCCTTGAGGTCGGGGTGGTTGAACAGAACACCAGTGTCCACCACTGCAACGACAGTGGCGGCGCTGCCTCGGTACTGGTCCCAGGCTTGTACAAAACGGGCGCCTGCAACAGAGTTGTTGTTCAAATACCACTGTTGTGACATAAAGCTGTCATTGCTGACCGCATTGGTTTTGACGCGTCTGTCTGACACTGCAAATTCCACATTGGGGTCACTGCGCAAACGGTTTAGGTGGGCGGTGCGATCGCTTTCGGAGGCATTGGGGTCAAATTTGAAGATGTGCGTGTGTTTGTCGCTGGAGCGCAGCCATGAGGCGCCGCTGGCGTTGGACTGCACCACCCGTTGGGCGTGGTCGCGCAAAACTTCACTGGTTTGAATGCGGCCGGAGTCAGCGGGTTTCATGCGAACAATCATTCTGTCGCTGGTCTCGGCTTGGGCGTAAGAGACCATCAATGAGAGAAGGGCAGCGGCAAGTAAATTTTGATTCGTTTTCATGGGGACTTCCTGATTTGCTTGAGTGCAAATGTAAGAAAATCACTGACACAGCATAACTCCCCATGGGTGCCCCCCCCTTGATGACTTGAGCTTCACAATAAAGCAAAGCAGGCATTGTTCTCCCCGATTGAGGGGGGGCGCACTTTACAATTAGATCGCAAAATACAGACACCGGAAGTAGCACCGTGTCAGTTTTAATTGTAAGGGTTGTACACCTATGAATTCGATCGCCAAAGTGTTGATCGTAGAAGATCATCCGTTGTTCGCCGCCAGCATTTGCGACATCATTGGCTTGGTGGCGCCGGGTACGTCCACGCTCAAGATTGAGAATCTGGACAACTTCGCCAGAGTTTATGCGGAGTTTCAGCCAGACTTGGTGATTGCGGACCTTAATCTGGGAACCACTTCGGGTTTGGACACTTGCTGGGCAATTCGAGACATCGACGCTAGAGTACCTTTGATGATTTCCACGGCGGATACTGACTTTATTGAATCGACAGCCGATGAGCCGCACAATAATTTTTGGCGCCTCAACAAAAATGACGATTTTCAGTCTTTTGTGGAAAGCATCGCCGACGTTATGATTACGGTGGGGTTGTCGCCGTCTTGGCGCTTGCAAAACTCTTTGTTGTCTGTTGCAGAGTCGGGTTTGAAAACCATGGGCTCGCCGGTTGGTGCCCTTGAATTGACACAATACCAGCAGTCTTTGATGGAAATGGTGGCTTTGGGCTTGAGCAACAAAGAAATTGCGAAGCGTCTCAGTATTAGCCCAGATACGGTTAAACATCACCTGACTGAGCTGTTTTCGAAGTTTAATGCCACAAGCCGCACCCAAGCCGCTACGATTTATCGCGGAATGGTTTCAACTCGCATTTCAGTTGCAGCATAATGTGGCCATAAAAAACAACAGTGCAAACCAAGGAGACACGATGCCGACTCGATACACCTTTAAAAGCAAACCCTTTCTTCTCGCGCTTGGTTTGCTGTCAGTAGCAAACATGGCCGCTGCGCAAAGCGGCGATGACAGCTTCAAGACCACTATTTCTGTGGGTGCAGATAGAAGCACCGGAAAATTTGGCGGCACTGAGAAAACCAACATCACGTATGTTCCAACCACATTGAAGTTGGAAAACAACGACATTACCCTGAAATTGTCTGTGCCTTACATCAATATTTCTGGTCCATCCAACGTGGTTGGCGGTGCAGGCAATGCGCCCATCGTGACCTCAAACTCACAGACTGCAACCCGCAGAACTGCCTCAGGTCTTGGCGACGTTGTGGCTTCCGCAGGTTTTAATGTGGGGCGCAACGTGGAGGGGGGTTATGGTGTTGATCTGGTGACCAAAGTGAAATTTCCCACCGCCGATGAAAAGCAGGGCTTGGGAACCGGTCAGCGAGATTATTCTGTCCAGTTCGACGGTTTCTCCATCAGTGGAAAAACAACTTACTTTGGAACCATGGGCTACAAAAAAATGGGGGATACATCCACCATTGATTTCAGGGACACCGCGTTCGGGGCGTTTGGCATTGCCAGGGCGCTGAATAAAAAGAGTCAAATGGGTATTATTTACGACCATCGACAGGCCTCTGTGTCTGGAGTAGCATCTCAGAAAGAGATCACGTTATTCATCACAAATCAGCTCGCAAAAGCGCTGAAGCTTCAAGCTTATATCGTTGGCGGTCTTACAGACAGCAGTGTAGACAGTGCATTTGGACTTCAACTGTCGCAATCTTTAGATTAAAGTCGTTCGGCTTTTGAGTCCTCTGGGTGTGCGGTGTACGGTTTTTTATACGTTTGCCCAGGGGTGTGAACTTTACCCAATCCTATCTGTCCTAGACAGACTGAGAAACCTTTTGGAGTTCACCGGTATGGCGTCAGACTCGATTTACCT
>JBEIKS010000282.1:0-3228 GCA_040379625.1 Burkholderiaceae bacterium | reverse complement strand
GTGTTTGAAGGCAGTTTGAAAGACTACAAATCCGCTGCTTTCGAGCTCAAGGAAAAAACCGGTTTGAACCTGTTGCCCGCGCTGACCCGTTGGGGGCTGCACACCGAGCATCAGGTCGGTATCGACGACTGAGCTGCGTGCCCAGACCTGCGCTTAACCGTTGGTCTGGTAACCGTCGGTTGAAAGCGCCAGCGTCCCCAGAAACGGCAGCGTAAAGCCGCGCGATTCGTCTTCAATGGCTTTGATTCGAATCATGGGTGATTGTGATGTGACGTCGCCGAAAATGGTGGCGAAGGCAACATCTGCGGCATCGCGCCCAGTTCCGAACCTGACAAACCCCATGGGAATTGCGGTGCCGGAAGAATCAAAAATATACCAACGGTCACCCAGATACACTTCCACGTACGCATGAAAATCCGGTGGTCCGATTTCAGCGTCTGCGCCAAAATCGGTGCCTGTGGTGAAACGCGCTGGTATGTTGATGGCGCGCAGCAGGGCGATCATGAGGTGGGCGAAATCGCGGCACACACCTGAGCCTTGGCGGTAGGTGTCCAGCGCTGACGTATTGGAATTGGATGTATTTGATTGATACTTCACATGCGTTTGCACCCAGTTTTGCACCGCAAGCACCCGCTCATAGCCTTGTTGCAAATGACCAAAGGTGTGGGTTGCCATCTGTATGAATTCATCGGACTGGCAATAGCGGCTGGGGTAGATGTATTGCACGGTACCCAAGGGCAGATAACGAACCGGTACCTCTTGCAAGGCCTGCGGGTCTTCCACATGGTGGCTGATGTCCACGGTGGCCTTGTAGCCAACTTTCAGTGGCCCTTGGGCAGCGTGCAGCCGCATGTAGCGGTTGCGGGTGGTGGGTGCAGCGTAAATTTGCGGCGGCGACCTTTGGTTGATGCTCAGTTGTTCCGCCATCACAGTCTGATTTTTGGTGTGGGCTGCATGGATGTTGAAAATAAAATCAGCGCCGGGTGCCGCCACCTCATAGTTCAGTTCAATGTCCAGCTCAATTCGAACCATTTGTTTTAAGTGTGCTTTCCCACGAATGCCTTGATGGCCTGTGCGCACAAGTAAGGGCTTTCTATCATTGGCAAATGCCCGACAGCCTTGAGCATGCAGATTTCAGCCCGTTTAATGACCCGTGTGAACGTGTTTGCGCTGCTGGGATGCAGAACTTTGTCCTCAGTGCCCCACATCACCAGAGTGGGCGCAGAAATGTCTTCAAAGCTTGCCTCGTTGAAGTTGGGGCGGTGGCTAAGCATCGTCCGGAACAAATGGGAATTGACGTCTTTGCGGTGTATGAGTTCGGTGGCTGAAAAAAAGGCGGCTGAAGCGGCCAGCGCCCGGTTGTGAAACACGAGGTCAGTGAGTTTGAGAACATCTGTGGCTGATTTTGGAATCAGCCGGTTGTAACCTTGCAAAAGTTCATTCACGAACGGGGTGTGCTCTTCCCCAGGCAAGCCGAGCGCATCCATCAGTGTGAGACTTAACACCGAACTGGGGTGGCGTGCTGAAAAAATACCGGCAATGGCGCCGCCCATGGAGTTGCCCACCACATGAACCCGCTTCAAGCCCACTTCAGCAAGCCAGCGATGCACCCGGTCTGCTTGTTCCTGCAGTCCATAGACGGTTTCGGGGTTAAAGCCGCTTTCGCCCCAACCCGGCAAGTCCAACATCAGAACCCGGAATTCTCCCGCAAAAAAAGGCAGCAGCGGCATCCAGTGCTCTTTGGCGGCAGAGAAACCGTGCAGCATCAGTAGCGGCGGCTTGTCCGGGTTGCCCATTTCAAGCCAGACGATTTTGTCTTTGCCCACGCCGATACGCTTGCGGTGCACGCCTACAAAACCTCCGTAATAGGGGTTGAGCAAAGTCAGGCTGAACAATTTTGGACGCCAGGCTTTGAGCAGCTCCATTGCGGGTTCTTCAGAGTGCCGCAAATAGGCATCACCGACCTGATCAAAATATTGATCGACCAAACGCACGCCTTCTTTGTCTGTGGCGTGGTGATTTTTATGAAATGTTTTGTGTGACGTCTCGGCGGCTTTGTACAATTTTTTGTCCTCTGTTGCCCAAGCAATGACCTTCGCTTGGGTAATCATAGCCTAAGAACGCAGGCTCATCAGGGCGATAAGGGGGATTCTTGCATCAGCGCGACCTGTTCCTTCAATTCCAGCACGCGGTCTTGCCAGTAACGCTGGGTGTTGAACCACGGAAATGCGGCAGGGAAGGCTGGATCTTGCCAGCGTTGGGCCAGCCAACCGCTGTAATGCAGTAGCCTCAATGTTCTCAAGGCTTCCAGCAAATGCAATTGACGCCTTGGAAAATCGCAAAACTGCTCATAGCCCTCCAGAATTTCACTCAATTGTGAGGTCATTTCATACCGGTCGCCAGACAGCAACATCCAGAGGTCTTGAATGGCCGGCCCGTTGCGGGCATCGTCGAAATCTACAAAATGCGGGCCTGAATCTGTCCACAAAACGTTGCCGGCGTGGCAGTCGCCGTGCAGTCTGATCAGATCAAGTTGGCCTGCTCGTTCGTAGCAACGGCCCACTTCATCAAGCGCCATTTGAACTACGCTTTCCCAGGCCGGGCGAATGTCAGAAGGTATGAAACCGTTGCGCAGCAGATAGTCGCGCGGGTCAAGTCCAAAGGTCTGCATGTTCAAGGTCGGGCGGTGCCGGAATTGCTGCAGTTGCCCCACGGCGTGTATGCGCCCCATCAAGCGCCCCAGCCACTGCAAAACGTCGGGGTTGTCCAGTTCCGGTGCGCGGCCGCCTTGACGGCGAAAAACTGAAAATCGAAAACCTTGAAAGCTGTGCAGGGTCTGACCGTTGATGACGGTGGGCGCCACCACAGGTATTTGCGCCTCTGCCAATTGCGCCGTGAACTCATGTTCTTCTGCAATGGCTTCGTTGCGCCAGCGTCGTGGTCGGTAAAATTTAACCACCACCGGCGTTTGATCTTCGATGCCGGCTTGATAAACCCGGTTTTCATAACTGTTCAATGCGAGCAAACGGCCATCGGCCATCAAGCTCAGGCTGCACAGCGCGTCTGTGACAGCGTCAGGCGTCAGCCCTGCGTAGGGCTGGGAGTCTGAATCGGGTGGGTTTGTTGAGGAGTCTTGGAGGTCAGGGTTCATCAGCAGATTGTACGGCACTGCGTCTGTGATGAACCCGATAGGCGCACTTAAGGCATCACATGGTTTTTAAATTGTTC
>JBEIKS010000281.1:0-3242 GCA_040379625.1 Burkholderiaceae bacterium | reverse complement strand
TGGCCCGCAGACTCAGGGACTGATCTAGGAGAGGCTCAGATGGAATCATCCCGACTTGTAACTCCCGATGGGTGGACAGTCAAAGGCTTACCCGCCTTCAACGACAATTATATTTGGGTCGTCGTGGATCCGGAACACAGACGACTGGTGGCTGTTGACCCAGGCGATGCGAACCCAGTCTTGCAATTGTGCCAGAAAGAAGGCCTGACCCTCTCAGACATTTTAATAACGCACCACCACGCAGACCACATCGGCGGCATTGCCGAACTGAAGGCGGCGTTTCCGCAGGTGCAGGTACACGGACCAGCGAGAGAAACCATCAAGGCGCTGACAGCCCGCTTGCAAGAAAACGACACGGTGAACATTGCAGGGCTGCAAGGCAACTTTCAGGTTCTCGACGTACCGGGCCACACGGCCGGGCACATCGCTTTTTATCATGCACAGGCGGGTTGGCTGTTTTGTGGCGACACCTTGTTTGCCGCCGGATGCGGGCGCCTGTTTGAGGGAACCGCCGAGCAACTGCATGATTCCCTGCAAAAATTGGGTCGCCTGCCAACGGAAACCTTGGTATTTTGCACCCACGAATACACACTTTCAAATCTGAAATTTGCTTTGTGGGCAGAACCGGACAACCAAGACATTGAAGAACGCTGGACACAGGTTCAAGCCCTGCGTGAACAACATCAACCCACAGTCCCTTCAACCATGGGCCTTGAATGGCAGACAAATCCGTTTTTAAGGGCCAGGGACAGCGCACATTTTGCAGCCTTGCGCCGTGAAAAAGATGCTTTCTAGCCATTGACGCAATGGGCCTGAACCCACCGATTCAGACTGCTGTGAGGCATCACTCCGGTTGACGCAGGTGTGCTGGCGCACTAGGATGTGTCATCAATCCTACAATTAAAATACCAATGACACGCCGAACGCACAGCGCCCGGCAACGTTTTCTGAGCACGCAATTTATTGTCAGTCTGGTCGCATGTTGCTTTTTCAATGCCCAAGCACAAACAGACAAACCCATTGAAAGCGCGCCGGGAGGCGTCGCAGGCAATGAAAAAAACCTTTTAAATGAAGCAGCGGACCTGAACCTTCCGGCAGTGCGCAATTTTGGCACCCTCACCTTACCGCGTGCCTCCGCTTTGGCGCTCAAACCCATCGACCTGACCACAGAACCCGATGACATCTGGCAGCGCATACGGCGCGGCTTTGCCATCCGCAACGTGAACTCTCCGCAAGTACCTGAAAACATGAGCAGTTTGCTGGCAGACCAACAACGCCTGCGCAACACGCTGGAACGGGCTGGCCCCTACCTTTTCCACATTGTCGATGAATGCGAGCGGCGGGGGCTACCCACTGAACTGGCGCTGCTGCCTTTCATTGAAAGTTCTTTCAACCCGCATGCCACTTCACGGGCGGGGGCCGCCGGCCTCTGGCAGTTCATACGCTCCACAGGGCGCAGTTTTAACTTAAAGCAAGACGGGCAACAAGATGACAGGCGCGATGTTGTGGCTTCAACCACCGCCGCACTCGACTACCTCAGCAGCCTCTACGACCGTTATGGCGATTGGCATCTGGCGCTGGCGGCCTACAACTGGGGGCAAGGTTCGGTTCGCAGGGCTTTGGAAAAAAACCGCTTGAACAATCTGGATGAAGATTATTCAAGCCTGAGCATGCCCAATGAAACCAGAAACTACGTTCCGAAACTACAGGCTTTCAAAAACATTGTGGACAGCCCGGAGGCCTTCGGTTTCAGTTTGCCGCTAATAGAAAACAAACCATATTTCGCAACTGTAGAACGCAGCAAAAACCTGGATGTACAAACGGCAGCGCGCCTGGCGGGCATGCCTTTGGGTGAATTCAAAGCCCTGAACCCGGCTTTTAGTTCGGTGATACCTTCCGGTGTAGGTTTGAATATGCTGGTGCCCACCCACAAGGCCGATGCGTTTGAAAGCAACCTGCAAAAATATGTGAGTGCACCAGCACCGGTCATTGGTTTGAAGGGCAACCAAAAACCTGCAACGGGCGGCAATTATTTTAGTCTGGGTTCAGGTTCGGCGTTTGAAAGCATGATCAGGGCGCCACAAGGGTTGGCTTTGAAGCGCAGCACAGAAAAAACGGTGGGCTTGTCTGCCTCGCCAAAAGCCCCACTGCCCAGTTTTACGCTGACACCGGCAGGCAAAGGCCTCACAAAACCGATGGCACCCACAGCGCCGACCTTGCCTATGCTCCCCAACAAGGCAAACAACAAACCCGCCAGCCAACTTAAAAACTGAGCTTAAAAACTGAGCTCAGCGCCCCAGCACCCGGGGCAGCGCGTCAATCAGTTGCTTGGTGTATTCGGTTCGCGGGGTTTGCATCACCTCACTCACACTGCCTGTTTCCAGCACTTTGCCTTGCCGCAGCACCATGACGTCGTCTGCCATGTATTCAACCACGGCAAGGTTGTGGGTGATCAGCAGAAAAGTCATTTGCCTTTCCTGTTGCAATTTCTTGAGCAAATTCAACACCTGCGCCTGCACGGAGACATCGAGCGCAGAGGTGGGTTCATCCAGTATCAGCAAGCGGGGCTCCACCACCAAGGCACGGGCGATGGCGATGCGTTGGCGCTGTCCGCCAGAAAACTCATGTGGAAACCGCTGCAGCGCATTGGCAGGAAGGCTGACATCTTCCAGCGCCTTGGCAATGCGTTGTTCGCCTTGGGCAGGGGTGAGTTCCGGGCAAAGCTGGTGCAGGCCTTCACGCAAAATTTCGGCAACGCGCTGCTTCGGGTTTAAGGAGGCAAACGGGTCTTGAAACACCACCTGCATGGCACGGCGCAAATGTTTGAGCTTCTTGCCACGCGCAGTCAGCATTTCTTGACCCTGAAACAGAACACTGCCCCGCACTTGCGCATTGTCGGCCAACAACTGCAGCACCGCCTTGGCAATGGTGGATTTTCCAGAGCCGGACTCGCCCACAATGGCCAAGGTTTTGCCCTGGTGCAAGCGGAAGTCGACATCATTGACCACAGCATTGAGCGTGTTGGAAAAAAATCCGGATTGCGACCGGTAAGCCACTTGCAAACCACGAACATGCAGCAATACTTCATGCGGCGTGGCGTGAATGAAAGGCTCTTTTTTTTCAGTTTGGGCAATGGGTGCGTCTGAACGGATAATTTTTTGCGGTACCCAGCACCGCACCCAGTGCTCGTCAAATTCTGCCACCAAATCAGGCATGGTTTTTATGCAATCGGGTTGTGCACG
>JBEIKS010000280.1:0-3282 GCA_040379625.1 Burkholderiaceae bacterium | reverse complement strand
CCCAACACCAACCTGGCATTCAAGTCTCTGAGGGAAATACCGCCAACAGAAAACAAGGCGGGTTTGTTTGCGTGTTGATCAATGTCAATGTCGTTTAGCGTCAGTGCAGAAAACTTAACCAAAGCATTGTTGAGCAACTTATCTTGCAGACGAAAATTCTCTGTGGTCAAACGGCCTTTGAACCGGGTGTTGTTTTCATCGTAGTGAATGTTCAGCACCGTGGTCAGTTCACCGCTTGCAATGCGGGCATTGAGTATTGGGTCAAGGTGAAACTGAGCCAGCGTGAGCGGAAATTTACGTGCGTCAATGTCCATGTCTGCGCGCAACGGGTATTGCACGAAAGACCCTTTCATTTTTACATCGGCAGTTTGGTTCAATTGCAGCGAAACCTGCGCGAGAACCGGTTTGTCGCTGTCAAGCTCGAAGTTCTGAATGTCTGCACTGATCTGATGAATGCGTAATTCAGCTGGCAAGCTTTGACGCATGTCTTTGATGGCCACAGATGCGTTGTTCAGCGCGATGCGGTCTATGGACAATTCCAGCGGTTTGCTACTTGAGGTACCGGAGGCTGCTGTGTTGGAAGCCGCTGCCGCCGTGAGGGTCTGTACAAAATCCAGGCCCTGCTCGCTAAGGCGCGCCTTCACATTTGCATCGCTCAACTCAATGGCTGCTACATGCACCTTGTTGAGCAGCGGCGATACTTCGGCCAGCTTGACATCCAAACGCTTGAAAGCCAAAAAAGGCAGGCTCTGTTTGTCAGGTGTAATTGCCAGCAATTGAACGTCGGCCAGCGTCAAATCGCCCTCCACGCTCAGTTTTTTTTCTGAACTGGAAGCCTCTGAAAAATTCACCTGCAGGTTTGCATCTGCCACGCCTGAAGCGACTTTCAATGCACTGCCCCGGGGCAAATAAGGGTTGATCTCTTTTAAATCCAACCCCTTCAATGAGAAAACCAGCGCGGTGTCCAAACTGTTTTCAAAAGGCTTTAACTGTGCAGTCAAAAGAACATCGCTGCCTTCCAGCTTCGCGGAAAAGCGGGGCGTTACTGTGACCTTCACATCGCTGGGCAAACTGGACACAAAAGGCACATCAAGTTGAATATCGGAGAGCTCTAGCGTGTTGTTCAATAACGCATCGGTGAACTTGAAACGGGTGTCTGCCACACGAATGTTGTGAAGCGCAAAACGGGCTGGTTCGGGGGAAGCGGGCTGCGCTTGAACAAGGTCAATAACATCTTGAACGCTGAGCCGGCCTTCTGAATTTCTACCAATTGCCACCGCCAACCCCGTGATGTTCAATTGACTGACCACCGGCACAAAACGTGTGAAGGTTTCTGCAGACAACTCAACATCCAGTCGGGTCAAGGTGAGTTCATTGTCTTTGCCGTTTGCGCTTTTAAGGCTCAGCTTGTGAACGCTGGCCTGCAATTGCAAAGGGCGAATCTCAAGCGATTCCAATACAACCTGGCGCCCCAGTTGGGCAGACATTTTTTCAACAATCAGGTTTTTCAACACCACCGGCAAGGCATATTGAACCAGCAGCACTGTGCTTGAAAGCACAACAAGCACTGCTGCAGAAAGTATCAGCCCGCGTTTGCTCAGGGCATTTTTTTTTACAGCGACATCCATTTTTTATTCCATTGAAACTTAGAGCGATTGCATCAAGCGGGCAATGCCCGCACGGTCAGGTTGATGAACAATGCCATGCTCTGTGATGATTGCGCTGACCAAAGCCGCCGGTGTTACATCAAAGGCCGGGTTGCGCACCGCCACGCCTTCAGGGGCCCAGCGCACGCCCGCAAAGCCAAGCACTTCCTGGGCGCTGCGCTCTTCAATGGGCACTTCTGCACCGGTGGGTGTGTTCAGGTCTATGGTGGAAATGGGGCAGGCCACATAAAATGGAACATTGTGCCGGTGGGCCAACACAGCCACCATGTAGGTGCCGATTTTATTGACCACATCTCCATTGGCGGCGACTCTGTCGGTGCCCACCACAACGGCATCTATTTCGCCGCGTGCCATGAGGTAACCAGACATGTTGTCGGTGATTAATGTCACGGGAATCTGGTCTTGCATCAGTTCCCAAGCCGTTAAACGGGCGCCCTGCAAAAACGGTCGCGTTTCATCTGCAAACACTGCAATGCGCTTGCCACTTTCCACTGCCGCGCGAATAACGCCCAAGGCGGTACCGTAGCCTGCCGTGGCCAACGCACCGGCGTTGCAGTGGGTCAGCACACGGGCGCCGTCTGACAGAAGCGCTGCACCATGCTGGCCCATACGCTTGTTAATGCGAATATCCTGCTGATGCAGCGATATGGCCTCAGACAACAAGGCCTGCGCACAAGCGGCTGTTCCCGCGGGTAAATGCTGAACCTGCACGGCTTGCATGCGTTGAACAGCCCACGCCAGATTCACCGCCGTGGGCCGGCTGTTCAACAGACATTCAGCGGCGACTTGCATGGCGGACAAAAAAGACAGTGTGGACGCGTTTGAGTGCAACTGCGCTTCAAGCGCGTAACCATACGCAGCGGCAACTCCAATGGCAGGCGCCCCCCTGACCACCATGTCGCGGATGGCCTGCGCCATTTCATGCGCATTGCCACAGCGAACCGTTTCAAAGGCAAGCGGCAAAATACGCTGGTCGATCAGCTCAACCGCATCGCCCTTGAGAATCAAGGTTTCAATCATGGTTCGTGTTTTTTTTCAGCGTTGCGGCCATAGCCCTGAAACTGCAACATGACCTCGTTCATTTCCTGGGCAGACAACAGCACGGGCCGACCAAGCTGGCGCACGCGCCAGTATTGCTCGCTCAGCGACTCCACTTCAACGGCCAGGGCCATGGCGGCCTTAAGACTGTCACCAGCGGCTATCATGCCGTGGTTGGCCATGATGCAAGCCTTGCGGTTGATCATGGCTTGCAGCACGGCATCAGACAATGCCTGAGTGCCAAACAAGGCGTAATCTGCGCAACGTATGGTGTCGCCACCAGCCATTGCAATCATGTAGTGAAACGGGGGAATTTCTTCTCGCAGGCAAGACAGGCTTGTTGCAAATGGGGAATGTGCATGCACCACAGCATTGAATTCAGGGCGAGCCACATAAATGTCGCGGTGAAAGCGCCATTCGCTGGAGGGTCGACTGCCTCTGAGCACCTCGCCTCCCAGGCTCATCAACACCATTTGTTCCGGGTAAAGGTCTGTGGAATCAACACCGGAAGGCGTAACCCAGAAACCCTCAGAACAACGCACACTGAGGTTGCCGCTGGCGCCGCGGTTCAGGTCTT
>JBEIKS010000279.1:0-3325 GCA_040379625.1 Burkholderiaceae bacterium | reverse complement strand
CACATCAAGCTCAATCGGCAACGCGCCCGCGTCTTCCATGGTGTTGAAGAAAATCGGCGCGATTTTTGTGCCCAGGCAGTAACCGCCAAAGCGCTTGTTCGGACTGAAGGGAATGTCTTCGCCGGTGAACCACAACACAGAGTTGGTAGCTGACTTGCGTGAAGAACCGGTACCCACCACATCGCCCACGTAGGCCAGGGGGTGACATTTGGCAATGAGCGCTTGAATTTGCTTGATGGGGCCTACCTTGCCAGCGTCGTCGGCATCAATGCCGGGGCGTGGGTTTTTCAGCATGGCCAAGGCGTGCAGAGGAATGTCTGGGCGGCTCCATGCGTCAGGGGCGGGCGACAAATCGTCGGTGTTGGTTTCGCCAGTGACCTTGAACACGGTCAGCTTGATGGACTGTGGCACTTCAGGGCGGCTGGTGAACCATTCGGCATCGGCCCAGCTTTGCATCACACGCTTGGCATCGGCATTGCCTTTGTCTGCGAGTTCCTTGACGTCGTGGAAATAATCGAACATCAGCAGGGTTTTTGACAAACCGGCGGCGGCTGTGGCGCCGACTTCGGCGTCGCCCAGCAATTCAATCATGGGGCTGATGTTGAAGCCGCCCAACATGGTGCCCAACAACTCAGTGGCCTTTTTGCGGTCCACCAGCTTGCAGGTGTCTGTGCCCTTGGAAAGCGCGGCCAGAAAGGCAGCTTTCACTTTGGCTGCATCGTCCACGCCCGCAGGTACACGGTGGGTCAGCAAATCTACCAGAAACGCTTCCTCGCCAGCGGGCGGGTTTTTCAGCAGATCCACCAGTTCGGCGGTTTGCTGTGCTGATAATGGCAGTGGAGGAATGCCAAGGGCTGCGCGTTCGGCAACGTGTTGGCGGTAGGCTTCTAACATGTCATGCTCCCAAGGGCTCTGTGAGGAAGAAAAACTAATCTCGTAGTTTGATCGAAGCTCGCGAAGTCCGCAAGGTTCAAGTCTTATATATGATATATGACTTTCACTGCACTTCAAACCTAAAAAGTTGCGGCGACTTGCCTGTCATTCGGCGAAATGCATGTGCAAACGCACTGTGATCGTTGTAGGCCAGCATCCATGCGATCTCTTGCAGGCTTGCGCTGCCCTCGCTCAAGTACTGTTTTGCCAGTGCCAGCCTGACATTGTCCAACTCAGATTGAAAGCCGGTGCCCGCTTGGGCCAGGCGACGCTGCAAGGTTCGTGGCGACATCAGCAAGCGCTTTGCAACCATTTGTAAATTTGCGTCGCCCGCAGCCAATGCATCTTGTGTGGCGCGGTACAAACCGGCCACCGGTTCACCCTGAGAGGGCAAACGCACCAGCAGCGAACGGGCTTTTTGATCGAGTGCGGCTTGCAATGCAGTGTTTGCCGTTGCAATTGGCATGGCCATTACAGACAAAGGGTAGCGAACCTCGGTCAGCTCGCAGCCAAATGCCAGCTCACACTGAAAAAATTTTTCATAAGGCGCAATGTCCTTGGGTTCCGGATTTACAAAACTGACATAGTCTGGCGTGGCTTGCGGCCCTGCCAGTGAACGGCAAAACGCCACCAGACCGGCAATGGCGCAGTCATCGACCAAAACACCGGGCAAGCCGGCTTCGGTGCCCCACTGTAGACGAACAGCCTGCAGCGAACTGAGCAAGCGCAATGGGTTCACGTTGTACACCAAGTGCTCAAACTGACTTAAACGCACACAGGCCTCGCCCAAGGTTTCGCAGCACAAGGCCATGTAACCCAACACGCCGGCATTGTTGGTTTTTAAGCGGGAACCAATGATCAGGCCCAAATTCGGTTCGTTAAAATGCGCTGATGCAATTTGCAGCAAGTTGCGCCACACCTCCACCTGTACACGGCTGAGTTCGCCCAGTACAGGCCGCTCACATTGCAACAGTGTTTGTGAAGAAACGCCCTGCTCATCGACCCAATCAAACAACAGTTGAACAAAACCTGCAGAAATATTTCCTTTTAACAAAATCCGATTTCCCGATTTTTCTTAAAGCTAGTTTATAGTCAGGCTCTGCGTTGTATCAAACCCAGATTTGAAAAATAAAATATCGGAGGCATAACTGATGAGAATTGAAAAAAAATCTTTCCTTAAAACCAAAGCCGCTTTAGCAGGGCTTGTTGTTGCAAGCATGCTCAGTGGTTGCGGCATGAAGCAACCTGAAGGTGAAATTCAGGGTTTAACAGGCGTGGCGCTTTCAGTGGAACGCTGGCGCAGCGGCTTGGAAAGAAAAACCATTGAAGTCGATGGCTACACCATTCCTTACCTTGACGGTGGCGAAGGGGAAGCCTTGATTCTTGTCCACGGCTTTGGGGCCAACAAGGACAACTTCACGCGCATAGGCGGCTTGCTGACCAAAAAGATGCGGGTGATTGTGCCCGACCTGCCCGGCTTTGGTGCCACAGAGCGCAGACCCAATGATGACTTTTCCATTGATAAACAAGCCGAGCGGGTTCATGCGCTGGCACAGAAACTCGGTATCAAAACCTACCACGTGGGCGGCAACTCCATGGGCGGCTGGATTGCAGGTATTGCAGCCACTAAATACCCGGAACAAATACAAAGCGTGTGGTTCCTGAACCCGGCCGGCACAAAAGCGGGCGGAAACTCAGAGGTTCTCAAGCATTACAGAGACACCGGTGAGTCACTGCTGACTGTAAGCAGCAGGGAACAGTACGAGCGCTTGCTGGACTATATTTTCACCAAGCGCCCTTCGCCCATGCCCAGCTTTGTCATTGATGCCATGAGCGAAAAAGCGATTGCAGACAAACCCCTAAATGACAAAATTTACAAGATCATTCGTGAAACCCCGTCTGACATGCCTGAGCGCCTGCAGGCCGCCGGCTTCCAGAAACCCGCGCTGATTGTGTGGGGTGACAACGACAGGGTGCTGCATGTGGATGGCGCTGCGGAACTCGCAGCTTCCTTGCCACAGGCCAAAGTGGTGGTGATGAAGCAGATGGGGCATGCCCCCATGATAGAGCGCCCGGAAGAAACAGCGGCTGATTACCTGAAATTCAGAAAGCTCTAAAAACTGAAAAAGCGCCACGGGTTGGCGCGATTTCACAAGGCAAAAATCAAGGTTTGCTGCGACACTGCAAAGCATACAATTAACAGGGAGAACCCCGATGAACGAGTTGTTGCAAACCTTGATGCCCTTCATACACATTGCTTTCGGGCCGGACCCGGACTGGAAGCAAGTATTTCTACAAGGGCTGACCCCCCTGTTTCTGCTGGCCACCCTGATTGAGTGGCGGCACATGAAAAAAACCCAACGCGCCGATGTTTTTAAAGGTAAGGATGTTG
>JBEIKS010000278.1:0-3351 GCA_040379625.1 Burkholderiaceae bacterium | reverse complement strand
GGTGCTTTTGCCTGCAGCGCATTGAACAGCGCAATTTGCTTGCCGGTTGAGTCTGACAGGTCGCTGCCGCGAACCACGTCCGTGATGCCCTGAACGATGTCGTCCACCACAACCGCCAACTGATAGGCCCACAAACCATCAGCGCGCTGAATGACGAAATCACCGCTTTGCGCACTCACATTTTCTTGTTGCACACCTGAATCAAATTCCAACCATTTCACCGGTATGTCGTTCGCTTTAAAGCGAATTGAACGCGCTGTTTTCCCTGGTGCCAAACCTTGCCTGCAAGTGCCCGGGTAAATGGCAGTGGTGTTTCTTTGCCGTTGTCCCTGCAGGTCTTCAATGTCTTTGCGTGTGCAGCCGCAAGGGTAGGTGAGTCCGAGTTGTGTCAGTTGCGCCAGCGCGCTTTCATAAGCGCTGTTGCGTTGGCTTTGAACCATCACTTCACCGTCCCAGTGCAATTCAAAGCGCTGCAAGGTGTGCATGATGTGTTGCGCGGCACCTGCAACACAACGCGGATGATCAACATCCTCAATGCGCAGCAGCCACCGGCCATGGTTTGTTTTTGCATCCAGCCACCCGCCGATCGCGGTTGCCAGCGAACCTAGGTGCAAAGGCCCTGTGGGGCTGGGCGCAAACCGGCCGACGTAGCCTGACATCACATTTGCCCGAAAAAATCCCGTGCCTGCGTTGAGACGGGTTGCTGGAAAAATACCTGCGGTTGTGCCGATGTTTCCACGATGCCACCTTTGTCCATGAACAGCACCCGTTGCGCCAGGCGTTTTGCCTGCGCCAGAGAGTGGGTGCTCATCAGCAAGGTGCAGCCCTGTTGCAGTGTACTCATTAGCACGGACTCGAAGGCTTGGGTGGCGGTGGTGTCCAGATTGGAGGTGGGCTCATCCAGCAGCAGCAGCGAGGGCGAGCGCAGCAGAGCCCGGGCCAGCGCCAGACGCTGTTGTTCGCCGCCGGACAAGGACCGCGCCATCCGGTTTTCCGCACCTTGCAAACCCACTTGCGCCAAGCGTTCGGCGATTTGCAGGTGGGGCGCTTGCGCGGCGTTTTCTGTGCACAGGGCCAGTGCCAGATTGGCAGCCACGGTGTCCTTGAGAAACACAGGTTTTTGAAAGACCATGGCTTGTTTTTCAGTTTTGAAAGCCGGGTCTGATGCCCATCTGCCGGTTGGCTCCAGACTGTGCAGCGTTCGCAGCAGGGTGGTTTTTCCCACACCGTTGCTACCCATGAGTATGTGCAGGCATCCCCGCTGCAATTGCAGTTCTTCCACCTTGAGCAGGCAGGTACCCGCACGGCTGAGGTACAGATCTTTGATGCGCCAGGTCTGAGGGTTGTTGGTCATGGCTGTTGTTCCGAGCGGCGCTTGCAAAGAGCGGCCAAGCCGTTGATTAGGAGGATGATCAACATCAGGACAGCACCCAGATACAGCGCCAGCGTCAGATTGCCTTTGCTGGTTTCCAAGGCGATGGTGGTTGTCATGACGCGGGTCACGCCCTCAATGTTGCCGCCGACAATCATGACTGCGCCCACCTCAGACAATGCCCTGCCCAAGGCCGCCATAATCACGACCAGATAAGACAGGCGAGCGTCTTTCATCACCAGCCAAGCCCGCTTTATGCTGGACAACTGCAACGAGTTAAAAAGATCTTGGTAGGGCTCCAGTGTGTCTTGTGCGGTTTGCCGGGTCCAGGCCGTGATGAGCGGAAAAACCAGACAGGTTTGCGCCACCACCATGGCTTTGGGTGTGAACAGAAACCCGAGTGAGCCCAAAGGCCCGGAACGCGACAGCAGCAAATAAATCAGCACACCGATAATGACAGTGGGCGTGCCCATCAAACTGTTGAGCAGCACCACCAGCGCGGAGCGCCCTTTAAACTGTGAAACTGCGATCAGGGCACCCAGCGGCAGGCCAATCAGGGCGCCCAGCAGCACGGCACTGGCGCTGACGCTGAGCGACAGGCTGACAATGTTCCAGAGTTGAGCCTGCAGCAGCGGGTCCGGTAGCAATGCGATTGGGTTCATGCGCGTTATTCTAACGGCTTCCTGCGAAACCGCGACCAGGACCTTTATAATAAGGGCATGAATACACCTGCCCGTTTTCCCTTCGTTCACCTTCGCATGCACACCGAGTTTTCCGTCACAGACGGCTTGGTGCGTGTGGGTGACGCCGTTCGCAAAGCCCTTGATGAGGGCATGCCCGCTCTGGCCATTTCAGACCTCTCCAACCTGTTTGGTCTCATCAAGTTTTACAGGGCCACGCGCGGCAAGGGCATCAAGCCCGTGGCCGCCTGCGATGTCTGGTTCCACAATGACGTGTTGCCTGACCAACCGCATCGCGCGCTGCTGCTGGTGCGCAACAACGAAGGTTACTTGCAGCTTTGCGAGTTGCTCAGTCGCGGTTTTTTACGCAACCAGATCAAGGGCAAGGCGTGCATCCGCCGTGAATGGCTTGCAGAAGTGGGCACCACTGGTCTGATCGCATTGTCAGGTTTTACCCAAGGCGAAGTGGGGCAGTTTTTGCTGGCAGGGCAGGTGGCAAAGGCAGAATTTGCGCTTGCACAGTGGCGCGCCGCTTTTCACGGCGAGTTTTATCTGGAATTGCAGCGGCGGGGTGTACCGTCTGAAGAGGCGCTGGTGGCTGCCACCTGTCAGTTGGCGCAAAACATGGGTGCGCCCGTGGTGGCGACTCACCCCATACAGTTTCTAAAGCCTGAAGATTTCCGTGCCCATGAGGCCCGGGTGTGCATCGCCGAAGGCGAAGTGCTCTCCAACCACAGGCGCCCGAAACTGTTCACCGAGCAGCAGTATTTCAAGAGCAGCGATGAGATGCATGCCTTGTTTGCTGACATTCCTTCGGCACTGGAAAACACCGCCCGCATTGCCGCAAAATGCAACCTCATGCTTGAATTGGGCAAACCGAAGTTGCCATTGTTTCCTACGCCAGACGGTATTTCCCTGGACGACTTCATGGTGCAGTTGGCCAACGAAGGCCTGGAAAAACGCCTGCTGCACTTGTTTCCCAAAGACGCAGAGCGCGATGCAAAGCGGCCTGAATATCAGGCGCGTCTGAAAATCGAAACAGACACCATCATCAACATGGGGTTTTCGGGTTACTTCCTGATCGTTCAAGACTTCATCAACTGGGGCAAGAACAATGGCGTGCCCGTAGGGCCGGGCCGAGGTTCGGGCGCCGGCTCCATTGCGGCTTATGCGTTGGGCATTACCGATCTCGACCCGATTCGCTATGACCTGCTGTTTGAGCGTTTCTTGAAGCCAGAGCGGGTTTCCATGCCTGACTTCGACATCGATTTTTGTCAGGACAACCGCGACCGCGTCATT
>JBEIKS010000277.1:0-3389 GCA_040379625.1 Burkholderiaceae bacterium | reverse complement strand
TCAAGACACCTTAACTGCTATTGAAAACCTGAGAGGCTCTGAGGGTTTTGGCGATGAGCTCTTCGGCGATGCACTGGCCAACCAACTCGAGGGCGGTGGTGGCAACGACACGCTGGTTGGCGCAGCTGGAAATGACACCTTGTTGGGCGGTACCGGTGCAGATTTTTTGGTAGGTGGAGAAGGAAACGACTTCATCGACGGCGGGCGTGTTCAAGACCACAGACGTTACCGCGATGCAAACCATGTCAGTTATCAGGACGCAGCCAGTGCAATCACCCTGGATTTTTCCGGCATCACCGGTGACGGCAGCACAGGCAAGGGAAGCGTTGTCTGCGCCGAAGAGCGCGATGAATTGGCCAACATCACCTCGGTAAGGGGCTCGGCGTTCGACGATGTTTTTACCGGCGGGTCTGCCCTGTGTCTAGAGGTGTTCGAGGGCGGCGAAGGCAATGATGTTATTGATGGCGGCGCGTTTACCGATTTCGTCAATTTTGAAAACTCAAATGCTGTCAGCTACCAGCATGCCTCAGCCGCAGTTCATGTGGATTTATTCATCAATTTGGTGAACAAGCAAAACGGAACCGATTACTTGCGCAATATTCAGCAAGTGTGGGGTTCTGCGTGGGCCGATACCTTTGTGGGCAGCAACAATCCGTTCGGACTTGAGGTGTTTCAGGGCGGATTGGGCAACGACACCATAGACGGCTTGGGCGGCCTGGACCAAATCAGCTTCATTGCCGCCAGTGGTGGCGTTCAGGTGGATATGTTGTCTGGCAGGGCTTTTGGCAGCGACGGTGAAGATCAGTTTCAGAACATCGAAGGTGTTCTGGGCAGTGAGTTTTCAGACACGCTGCTGGGTGGCAATACAATTAATGCAACTCTGGAATTCTTTGATGGTGCCGCTGGCAACGACACCATTGACGGGGGGCAGGGATACGACCGGGCCGACTACCAACTCGCCGCCTCTGGTGTTGTTGCCCAACTGCCCGGTCTGGGGCAGGGATATGCCCAAGCAGGTGCAGATGTGGGCAGAGATGTCCTCATCAACATTGAAGCGCTCAGAGGGTCTGCTTTTGCAGATCAACTAAACGGCAGCGATGCCTTGGGCATATTCGAAAGCCTGGAGGGGCGCGAGGGCAACGACACACTGAATGGCGGTTTGGGCATTGACCGGGCTGACTATGAGTCGGCTCCGGCTGGCGTGGTGATTTTGCTGGCCTCCGGCCGGGCCAACGACGGTTATGCAGGCATTGATAAATTGGTGAGCATCGAAAACCTCAGGGGTACCCGTTTGTATTCCGACAACATCTCAGGCGACATGTTGGCTAACCTGTTGGAGGGATTGGGTGGAAAGGACACGCTGTTCGGCTTCGATGGCAACGACACACTGGAAGGCGGTGACGGCAATGACCTGCTCATTGGCGGACGTGGCGCTGATAGCCTGACAGGCGGGGCGGGGAGCGATTTGTTCAAATTTACAGACGCCTTGGAAATGCCGAACGACAGGATTACAGATTTTAAAAGTGGTACAGACAAGATTGATTTTTCCGTGATGGATGCCAATGCCGCTTTTTCTGGAAATCAGGCATTCAGTTTTATTTCCAGCGCCGCGTTTTCAGGTGTTGCAGGGCAACTGCACTACCTCAAAGTGCAAGGTACGGTTGCCAACCCCTCAAGAACCGTTATAGAAGGCGATTTTAACGGCGACAAAATTGCCGATTTTCAACTCACGCTCGTGGGTGTAATGGATCTTCTGACAACTGATTTTATTCTGTAAATTAACTGGCTTTTTATACCCATTAAACCTACCCCTACACGGTGATGCCATATCACCTGCCATTCCTACATGATTCGTTTGTTGGAACTGATTCACCCGAATTGACACTCAATTAAGGAAGCGCTGAACAATTCAAGCTGACGGCATTTTGGGTACGTCAAAATCCATGAAAAAGTTCAGCGTAAAAACTTCAACTGTTTTTTGCCCAAAATCGACTTTTCATCGTCAAAAATAACAAAAAATGCATCTCTTACTGCTCATTGGCGTCCTCAGGGCGCACCTGTGGCGCAAAGCATGTCTCGACGCCTGCGTGTGATCAGCAAATTGGCCAAGGCAAACAAGGTGTACAACTGCGCAGTATTTTTCGCCAGACCTTTGTAACGAACTTTCTTCAAGCCAAAGATGTTTTTGATAATGTGAAACGGGTGCTCAACAAAAGCTCTTACTTTGGCTTTCAAACGTTCCAGCACGTTGCTGATCAACTCACCGCCCTTATCAGAAAGCAGTTTGCGCTTGCCAGGTCGCATAGCTACATGCCAAACCGTTTGAGCATTTTTTATTTCGCCCGTTCGCTTCTCAATGCCTTGATAGCCCGCATCAGCGAACACCATTTTTTCTTCGCCATGCACAAGCGTATGACCTTTGTTGATGTCAGCCACATTGGCCGCAGTTGTCTCAAGTGTGTGAACAGTGCCAGAGTGAGCATCAACCCCGATATGCGCTTTCATACCAAAGTGCCACTCATTGCCCTTCTTGGTTTGATGCATTTCAGGGTCGCGAGTTTTTTCTTCATTCTTGGTAGACGATGGGGCCGAAATGATTGTGGCATCAACAACGGTGCCTTCTTTCAACACCAGACCCTGCATGTTCAGCAAATTATTGATTGTGGCGAAAACACGCTTGGTCAGTTCATGCTCTTCAAGCAGCCGCCGGAAGCGAAGCAAAGTAGTTGCATCAGGCGCCTGCTCAATATTGAGATCAACGCCGACAAAGTTGCGAATTGCCATGCTGTCATAAATCGCATCTTCAATCCCTTCATCAGACAGCCCGAAGCATTGCTGGGCAATATACATCCGCAGCATGGTTTCTAAGGAGCGCGGCGGTCTGCCTGGGCCGTTTTGCTTTGGATAATGGGGATTGATATCAGCGATCAAAGCGGCCCAGGGTGTAACACGATCTATCTCGGCTAGAAACCGGTCTTTACGGGTTTGTCTTTTCTTGCTGGCGTATTCAGCCTGGGAAAAAGTGCGTTGTTTCATGGGCAGCATTGATTGATAGCGGTGACTAAATTTTATCAAATTGAAAGAACTGAAACATCAGCCACCCATAATTTTGCAGTGGCTCCCTAGAGGCGCGGAGGTTGGCTACCATGAACAAAATCACCAGAATAGTCACCAGAATCTGCAAGTTGATCGCTTCGTAAAGTGTACCCAGGGTCTCGTAGATCAAGCCCGAGCGGTCGTAGAAGGGTACAAGGGTGAGTTTGGATACCGTGCCATCGGCAAGAGTCTTGCTAGGAAGACCGATGGACAGCTTTTCAATTTCCTTTTTTACCCCTTCAATGACCTGTAGGGGATTGTCCCCGTAGCGTGCGATGACCACGCCACCTACC
>JBEIKS010000276.1:0-3390 GCA_040379625.1 Burkholderiaceae bacterium | reverse complement strand
GCATCAACAGGAGTCTTCTTCCTGGCGAGGGATGATCTCTTGAATATGGGATGCCTCATCGAAAAACACAACCAGTAATACCAGCATCACAGGCCCGATAATCAGCCCCACGATACCCAGCGTAATAACGCCCCCGAATACACCGAACAAAACCGCTAAGAATGGCAGATGTGTACCGTCTTGTATAAGCAAAGGGCGTATCAGATAGTCTGCAAACAAAACAACAATAGTGCCCACCACAAACAGTGCAATGGATGCTCCGGAATTGCCTGCGGTGAAGAGAACCATGGCAACCACAGCCAAAACTGCTGGCGCGGCCATGGGCACAAACGCAATCACCGCCGTAAAGGTTCCAAACAACACCGCACCGGGCACACCACACATAAAATACAAACTGGCCAGCAAAACCGCTTCAGCAAAAGAGACAATGACCAAGCCGTTCACGGAAGCCCGCATTGCTGAAGGAAGATGGATAACGTAGGGATGCCAACGCCTGCCCAGCCAGTCATTGCCGATACGATTCAAAGTGCCTGACAAGCGAACACCGTCGCGAAAAAAGAAAAAAAGTACCCACAAGGCAAAAAACAGGGTCGCAACACGTTCAAGCAACTCAACCAGCAAGGTCTGCGCCGTGGTTTGGACCACGCTGAGCCTGCTTGTCAGTGATTCTTTAAGCACCAAAGACAGTTGATCAGGGGTTGCGATGTAAAACTGCCATCTGTCATCAAGAAAGCGCCCCAAAACCGGCACCTCCTTCAACCACCCGGGTGCCCGCACGCCCACACCATCAGCCACAAGAAGAAAATCCGTAAAGCTCAGGACATCGTTTACAGCAAACAGGAGCAGGGCAATCATGGGCCCCACCAACAACACCGCTACCAGCAAGGTGGTCAGCAACGAAGCCGAATTGGGTCGCCCGGACACCTTCCCCAGAACCCAGTTGTGCAGCGGCCAAAATGCAATGGCAATGATGGCTGCCCACAGCAATGACAGCAGGAAAGGAGAGAGAACCCACACAGCACCGGCAATGATGCCGACAGAAAACAGGGTGCTGACAAGAGACTTGGGTTGCCTTAAGTGGTCTGCCATGTCGGCATTTCTCACAGAAAAACGTTGTAGGGATAGGCTATTCTAATTCCAGATACCGATGAACGCACCAGAAGGAGCAATTTGTTTTGACTACACCACGATTATTGACAGGAATATTGGCCTTGGGGCTGCTCTCAGGCATTGCTCAAACCGGCTTTTCAGCGGAACGTTCGCATCAGCATGACCCGAAAATCACACTCGAACACACGCAACAACAAGAGGTTGCAAATGATGTTGCGAGCCTGTCTCTGTTTTTCGAAGCCAAGGACAAGGACGCAGGCACCGCGAGCCAAAAAGCAACAGTGGCATTGAACAATGCGCTGGCAAAACTAAAAAGCGATGTTGCGGTACAAGAAAAACGCTCATCCATACAAACTTACTCTGATTTCGGCCCGGACGGAAAGCTTACTGGCTGGCGGGCGAGGGTGGAGTTGTCACTGGATGGCAGCGACTTTTCAGCCTTGAGCAAAGCAGCGGCTAAAACTGCACCTGAATTTGCATACTCAGGCATCAGTTATCGATTGAGCACCGAAAGCAGACAAAGGGAAGAACAACTGCTGATGAACAAGGCCATTTTGGCCTTCAAGGAAAAAGCACAAACCGTGGTGACCGCATTCGGTTTTGCTGGATATCAACTGTCCGACGTGACGGTTAAAACGTCTTCTGACCTGGGTTCAGGTCCGCGTTTCCGTTCAGAACCCATGATGATGGCCTCTAGCATGGCCTCAGATGGAATTGCCGCCACGCTGGAAGGCGGAAAAGCGCGTGTAACTGTCAGTATTACAGGCGCAATTTCTCCGCGTTAAACCTTTACAAGCTCAGCCACGCGGCCGGAAAGCAATCACGTTACTGGCCGTGCTGTGTGCAGGTGCAACCGATTCAGCCTCTCGAGCCTGCTCCGCGGCAGGAGCGCTGCTGGGCGTCACTGCCCAACGGTGAATAATGTCGTCTACTTTGTCCAGATTTTCAGAACTTACCATGCGCAACAACGGCTCGGCCTCTTGAAAAACACCGCGCGCCTCGTTCATACCTTCACGCATTTTGCCAAACGACTCCCACATCAAGTTGGAAGCGAAGATGGCCGACTGCAAGCCGCTTTTGGCCTTGCGTCTGTGCATTTGCAGCGTAAAAAGTGTCTGTTCAAGCATTAAACGAGAGTCTGGTCTGGCAGAGTCTATGAAATCCCGCAGTGCTTCTTCACGCTTCTTGTCAAACGCCACAGGGTCTTCCTGGTGCAACTGGGCCCATTGGGCAAAATCGAAGTCAGTCATTCAGATCTCCTTGCTAAAATCTTTGGTCGATTCAAAGTCCGATAAAAACTCGTGTACCATCTGGCGCAGGTCTTGAATCTGTGCCTTTTGCTGCGACAATTCCCACTTGAGTCGGGCGTTCTGTCGCAACAGGTCGCCCACATCGAGGAATTGCCGGCCCACAAGCTCTGGGGCTTTGGCTGTGTCTGCAGTGAGGTAAGTTTTCGTATCCATGTCGTTAGTACTGACCAAACTGGAAATTGGTTTTAGGTAATGAACTCAAATCGAATATTTTTTGCACTGCTGTCGGTCTGCCTGGTCAATCTGGCTCATGCTCAACTGGACGAACCTGAATACGTAAAATCCCTCGCCTCAGAAAAATCCGAATGCATCAAAAAAATCAAGCGCAATCAATTTGTTGAGTCCGCCGAACACTGCAGGGCGTGGGTTACCCTGGCCCCGGATGTTCTGGAGAAAAGCGAAGCACTCAATCACTTGGGGCAGGCGTACGCCAGCGCAGGCGACATTGAAGAGGCACAGGCGTCATTTGACGAAGCTGAGCAATATCTATTCAAACAAACAGACCCGACCGCGCTTGAAAAATGGGTGCAGACACAAGCCATGCGGGCGCGACTGGCAGAGGGTCGAGACAATTTATCAACAGCCGACCTGATTTATCTGAAAACTGTCGATTGGGTTCTGCGCAAACAAGGCAGCACCCACCTGACCTACGCACTGGCCTGCGAAAACCGCGCGGCTTTCTTGGCAAGAACAGGCAACATGAACACCGCGACAGAGCTTTTCATACAAGCCGTCGCCGCTTATGACACCCTTTATGGCCCCTACAATGAGCGCAGTCTGGAAACAATCCTAAATCTTGCAGTCGCGCAACTTGATGCAAAACAGCCAGAAAAAGGTCGGCAAACCTTGCTGACTCTGTACAACGCAATGAAACTGGGAAAACGCGACAACACCGAAGGCGCTGCAGAAGCCCTGACGTTCCTTGGAAATATTGCTGCTGAGCAACAGACGCCGGCCAAAGCGCTGAGTT
>JBEIKS010000275.1:0-3400 GCA_040379625.1 Burkholderiaceae bacterium | reverse complement strand
TTGCTCAAGCGAGGGGGTACCGGTCAGGGTAATTTCAGAAATATTTGGGCAAACCGACAACTTTTTGGCCAAATTTTTAACTGAAACGGTTGTGGTGGTATCGTAGGCGATTCGTGCAAGCACTTGAGCACGCATGTCTTTGCAAGTCAGAGAAAGTATTCCGAAACTGGATTTATCGCTGGCTTCCACTTGTGCCAATATTTTATCTATCGGCAATTGCGGTAACTCAAGCAGCGGACTCTCCACGGGAAGTTCTACTGGCCCATGCGATTTGCTCAATTTTTGCTGAATGGCCTGCTGCGCCTTGATGCATCGCTCAAGATTTTGAATCGCAACGGCCAAGTGCTTTTCCTTGTGTTGCTCAATACCCATCGAAATTTGATACTTGGTACTCTCAAGCAGGTCAGCAATGTCCTTGAACGACATCTTTGAAGGCTCCTGTGCCCCATGGGTTTTACTGCTCGCAAATTCGGAAGCCTCATCCCTTGCTGACTTTGGAAACTTGTTGAAAATGGCCAGCGCTGTCAGCTTGAGCGCTGTCAAAGAATCAATGTTTTTGGACAATGCGGCCAAAATATCATTGGAAAGTTCCGGGTCCGCATCAACCAATGCGCTCGCAGAAGGACAAAACTCAGTCAAGGTGTCCAGACTACGTTGAACCTTTGAAATACCCTCCACCATCTGAGGGGACAAAGCAGGTTTATCGCTAACAGCGTTGGTCTGCGCAGGTACATGAACCGGTAACGGGGTATTTTCAACTGAAGTGGTGGGTATCATTTTTAAGCCTTTCCTGAACAACACTGGGCTAAGTGACTGCCCCACAAAAGTTGGTTCCGAAAAATCATGGCCAAGGCATTAAACTCGCGTGATTAACTCAGTCGTCAGCCCCACAAAATTCTCTGGTCTTTGCTCACAAAGCCCTTCTTGCAAATGGGAAAATCCGCACCGCAATAACAGGTTAAAATTGCACTTTATCAACGCATCCGGAAACCACTGTGACCCGTCGCATCCTCGTCACCTCAGCCCTGCCCTACGCCAACGGCGCCATCCACCTTGGCCACTTACTTGAATATATTCAAACAGATATCTGGGTTGCATTTCAAAAAATGCAAGGCAATGAGGTCTACTACGTTTGTGCAGACGATACCCACGGCACCCCCGTCATGTTGCGGGCTGAAAAAGAAGGCATTTCACCCGAAGCTCTCATTGCACGCGTTTCTGAAGAGCATCAACGTGATTTTTCCGGTTTTTCAGTGCGTTTCGACCACTATCACTCCACCAATGCACCGGAAAACAAAACCCTCTGTGAAAACATCTATCGCAGTTTGCGCAACAACAAACTCATAGAAAAACGCGAGGTCGAGCAATTCTACGACCCGGTCAAAGCGATGTTCCTTCCAGACCGTTTCATCAAGGGCGAATGTCCGAAGTGCGGCGCCAAAGACCAGTACGGCGATTCCTGCGAAGCCTGTGGTGCCACCTACCAGCCCACAGAGCTTAAAAACGCCTACTCCAGCGTCTCAGGCGCAGCCCCCATCCGGAAAAGCTCCGAGCATTATTTTTTCAAACTCTCCAATGCACGTTGCGAGGCATTCCTCAGACAATGGACACAGGGCGAAGACCGTCTTCAGCCTGAGGCCGCCAACAAGATGAAAGAATGGCTGGGCGAAGAAGGCAGCGCAAAACTGGCCGACTGGGACATTTCACGCGATGCGCCCTACTTCGGCTTTGAAATTCCGGATGCGCCCGGCAAGTATTTTTATGTCTGGCTGGATGCCCCCGTTGGCTATCTGGCCAGCTTCACTGCGCTGGCCCAACGCCTGAACCTGAACACCGACGATTTTTTCAAGGCAGACAGCCCTTGCGAAATGGTGCATTTCATTGGCAAAGACATTTTGTATTTCCACGCCCTGTTTTGGCCGGCCATGCTGAAGTTTTCAGGCATGAGAACACCCACACGTATCAATGCGCACGGTTTCCTGACCGTGGATGGTGCCAAAATGTCGAAGTCCAGAGGCACCTTCATCACGGCAGACAGTTACCTCAAGCAAGGCATGAATCCTGAATGGTTGCGCTACTACTTTGCCGCAAAACTCAACAGCACCATGGAAGACCTCGACTTGAACTTTCAGGATTTCACGGCGCGCGTCAATAGCGATCTGGTCGGCAAGTTTGTAAATATTGCCAGCCGCAGTGCGGGCTTTCTCAGCAAACGCTTTGACGGTGTTTTGGCTGACGTCACACAAAACCCACTGCTGCAAACCATCAGAACTGGTGCCCCGGCCATCGCAGGTTTTTACGAGCAGCGCGAATTTGGCAAAGCCATCCGCGAAATCATGGCGCTCACAGACCAGGTCAATGCCTACGTCGACCAAAACAAACCTTGGGAACTGGCCAGGCAAACCGGTCAAGACACGCAATTGCAAGAGGTCTGCACCGTCTGTCTGGAAGCGTTCCGCTTGCTCAGCATTTATCTGAAGCCTGTTTTACCGGCATTGGTAGGCAAAGTGGAAGCGTTGTTCAACATCACATCCCTGAACTGGAGCGACTTGGGTCGCAGTCTCGGTGCCGGGCACCGTGTATCGCCGTTTGCACATCTCATGCAACGTGTGGAGCCGAACCAAATTGCAGCCCTTATTCAGGCCAACACCGACACCTTGCTTGCCGCAGCACCCACTGAAAAAACGCAGGGCAAGACCACTGAAAAGTCTTCTGAAAAAACCGCTGAAAAAGCCAAGCCGGCTGAGCAGACTGCGCCAGCACACATCGGCATCGAAGACTTCGCCAAAGTAGATTTGCGCATGGGCAAAGTGCTGGAATGCAAGCGCGTGGAAGGTTCCACAAAACTGCTGCAACTGTCGGTTGATCTGGGTGAAGCCGAGCCGAGAAATATTTTCTCAGGCATTTCAGCCCATTACAGCCCCGAGCAAATGACCGGAAAAATGGTGATCGTGGTGGCCAATCTGGCCCCCAGAAAAATGAAGTTCGGCATTTCGCAAGGCATGGTTCTTTGCGCCTCCCCCAACGACGACACGTCGCTGTTTGTACTGACTGCAGACAGCGGCGCCCTGCCCGGCATGAAAGTGAGCTGAGTTGAGCAAAGTCGCCTTCAGGCCGCGCATCCTCACATCACTCAAGGGCTACCACCGCGGCAGGCTGCTCGGTGATGTGGGTGCAGGCCTGACGGTTGGCATTGTCGCGCTGCCTTTGGCCATGGCGTTTGCCATCGCCAGCGGGCTAAAACCTGAAGTAGGCATTTTCACCGCCATTGTCGGCGGCTTTCTAGTGTCGCTGTTGGGCGGCAGTTCAGTGCAAATCGGTGGCCCTGCCGGCGCATTTATTGTCGTGGTGGCGGACATCGTGCAGCGCCACGGTGTGTCAAACCTGATTATCGCCACTT
>JBEIKS010000274.1:0-3454 GCA_040379625.1 Burkholderiaceae bacterium | reverse complement strand
TGTGGCCTCGATTCAACGCGCGCTGGAAGAAGCCGAACTGATGGCGGACTGCAAAATCCGCACTGTGTTTACTGGCATTGCCGGCAGCCACATACAAAGTTTCAATTCCTCCGGAATGGTGGCCATCAAGGAGCGTGAGGTCACACCGACTGATGTGGCCCGTGTGATTGAAACTGCAAAGGCGGTCAACATCCCCACAGACCAGCAGATATTGCATGTGTTGCCGCAGGAATTCATTGTGGACGGTCAGGAAGACGTACGTGAGCCTTTGGGCATGAGCGGCGTTCGTCTGGAAGTGAAGGTGCACATTGTGACGGGCGCGGTTTCAGCGGCCCAGAACATTATCAAGTGTGTGCGTCGCTGTGGCCTTGAGGTCCAAGACCTGGTGTTGCAACCGTTGGCCAGCAGCACAGCCGTGCTCACCGAAGATGAAAAAGAGCTGGGTGTGGCGTTGGTGGACATCGGCGGTGGCACCACGGACATTGCAATTTTTACCGGTGGCGCCATTCGGCACACCGCTGTGGTGCCGATCGCAGGCGATCAGATCACCAACGACATTGCCATGGCCTTGCGCACGCCGACCACCGATGCTGAAGAGTTGAAGTTGTCTTACGGGGTGGCAAAACAGGTGTTGGTTGATCCGCATGAGCAGGTTGAAGTGCCGGGTATCGGCGAACGCGGTCCCAGAACAATTGCACGCCAGTCGCTGGCTGCGGTGATTGAGCCACGCGTTGAAGAATTGTTCGCCATGGTGCAACACAAGATCCGTGAATCCGGTTACGAAGAATTGTTGTCGTCAGGCATTGTCCTGACGGGTGGCTCAAGCTTGATGCCCGGTATCGCTGAATTGGGTGAAGACGTTTTCCTCAAGCCGGTGCGCATTGGCATTCCCGACTACAACAGCAGCTTGTCTGATGTGGTTCGCAGTCCTCGCTTCTCCACTGTCGTGGGTTTGCTCAATGAGGCTCGCATTCAGTCGCTTCGCGGACGCAGGGTGGCTTTGCAAACAGGGAGTCTGAGTCAGACCCTGCAGCGAATGAAAGATTGGTTTTTCGGTAGTTTTTAAAAAATGCAGTGGTAGTAGTGATTGTAATTTGTACTTTGGCGCAGTAATGACAAACCTATAGGAGGCTGTTCATGTCATCTTTTGAAATCCTGGAAACAGAAACACGTGGAACTGTAATTAAAGTGGTAGGCGTAGGTGGTGCAGGCGGCAATGCAGTGACCCACATGATTCGCCAAGGCGTTTCCGGCGTTGAGTTCATGTGTGCAAATACAGATGCACAGGCATTGTCTCGCACACCTGCGAACACTTTGCTGCAATTGGGCAAAACCGGTCTGGGCGCAGGTGCGAAGCCTGATGCAGGCCGTCAAGCTGCAGAAGACGACCGTGACCGCATTCGTGACGCACTGCGCGGCGCACACATGGTGTTCATCACCGCCGGCATGGGTGGCGGTACTGGCACGGGTGCAGCACCCGTTGTGGCCGAAGTGGCTCAGGAACTGGGAATTTTGACCGTGGCCGTGGTGACCAAGCCTTTCGATTTCGAGGGCTCCAAGCGTGCGCGCATGGCTGAAGAAGGCCTTGAGCAATTGGCTGGCAAGGTCAATTCCTTGATCGTGGTGCTCAACGAAAAGTTGCTTGAAGTGGTTGGCGACGATGCAACGCAGGAAGATTGTTTCCGTGCAGCAGACGACGTTTTGCACAACGCTTGCGCAGGCATTGCCGAGATCATCAACATTGAAGGTGATGTGAACGTCGACTTTGAAGACGTAAAAACCATTATGTCCGAGCAGGGCAAGGCCATGATGGGAACTGCAACAGCCAGTGGTGAAGACCGCGCAAAGATTGCAGCGGAAAAAGCCATTGCGTCTCCTTTGCTTGAAGGTGTGGATCTGTCTGGTGCCCGTGGCGTTCTGGTGAACATCACCGCCTCAAAGAACCTGAAATTGCGCGAAACCCGCGAAGTCATGAACATCATTCGCGCCTACGCGTCCGAAGATGCCACCGTGATTTTCGGTACCGCCACCCACGACAACATGGGCGACGACCTTCGCGTGACCGTGGTGGCCACAGGCCTGGGTCGCCGTGCAGCCAAGCCACAACTGGTGCCTTCACGCCAGACAGCACGTGCCACCGGCACCGATGGTGGCTACGCGCACAGCGCCGACCTGAATGAGCCAACCGTGTGGAGAAATCCACGCAACAATGCGGCTCACCAGGTTCAAGCACTGGAAGAAAGCGGAATGGACCGTTACGACATTCCCGCATTCTTGCGTCGTCAGGCAGATTGATTTTTTAAAGGAACGTATCGACACGCCGCCTGGCGGTGGGTCGAGCACCGGTTACCCTGTATCCCAGTCTGCGCCAAAGCTGGGTTGCATGTCCGCAAAGCGGGTGTGAAGTTGCGCTGTGAACAGCCGCGCAATGACTTCGCACCTTTGCTGACCGGAAGAGGGGAACCGGTGTGTTCCATGGCTTGCGCTGTCATGGTAGGCTTCTTCTTTCTTCGGCATGAGCCGTTGGTAACAGACAGGAGAAGTCATAAATGACAATCAAGACAGGCGATCACCTTCCGGAAGGGAGTTTGGCAGAGTTTATTGAGGTTGAGAGCGCAGGTTGCGCTGTCGGACCCAACAGTTTTTCAGTGGCTGAATTGGTCAAGGGCAAAACGATTGCGATTCTCGCCGTGCCCGGCGCTTTTACGCCCACGTGTTCTGCTCAGCATTTGCCCGGCTACAGAGATCATTTTGAAGATTTCAAAGCCAAGGGCGTTGATGAAATCTGGTGTATTTCTGTGAACGACCCGTTTGTGATGGGGGCGTGGGGCAGAGATCAAAAAGTGACCGGCAAGGTCAGGATGATGGCCGATGGCTCTTGCGAGTTCACCGAGAAGCTCGGCATGACCTTCGATCTCGTGTCCAGAGGCCTTGGAGTGCGCTCACAGCGTTATTCCATGCTGGTCAAAGACGGTGTTGTCACACAACTTAATTTGGATGCTCCAGGAAAATTTGAAGTCAGCGATGCAGCCACGCTCTTGAAACAGTTGGCTTAAGCGCACACAATGTCGGATTCGAAGCGTGTCTCGGATCCGATTTCTTTCTTGTTGAGTCCGCTAGCGGTAAAATCATGTCAAATCCATGACAGGTCTCCATGAAACAACGCACTCTCAAACAAATCGTGAAAGCAACAGGCATCGGCTTGCATTCAGGCAAGCGGGTCAATCTGGTGTTGCGCCCGGCGCCTCCCGATACGGGCATTGTGTTTCGGCGGGTGGATGTGACGCCACCCGTTGATTTTCCAGTCAGTGCCGGTGCGATCGGCGACACGCGCATGGCTTCCACGCTGGAGCGTGAAGGCGTCAAGGTTTCCACGATTGAGCACCTGATGTCCGCCCTGTACGGTCTGGGCGTTGACAATATTTTTGTGGATCTCGATGCGGTTGAAGTGCCG
>JBEIKS010000273.1:0-3471 GCA_040379625.1 Burkholderiaceae bacterium | reverse complement strand
TGTTTCTGGCGGGCGAGCCGCTGGATGAGCCCACCGGTCGCTGGATTTCTGAAAGTTTGGGCGTGCCCATCGTTGATAACTACTGGCAGACCGAAACTGGTTGGCCCATGCTGGCGGTGCAACGCGGTCTTGAGGCCTTGCCGTCAAAGTTTGGCAGCCCGGGCGTGCCTGTGACGGGTTTCAACATTAAAATTTTGTCGGAAACCACCAATGAAGAATGCGCGCCGAATGAAAAGGGCGTGCTCGCCATCATGTGGCCCTTGCCTCCGGGTTGTATGCAGACCGTCTGGGGTGACGATGAGCGTTTCGTCAAAACCTACTGGAGCAGTTTTACCAATATTCAGGCGTATTCAACCTTTGACTGGGGAATGCGCGATGCCGAGGGTTACCACTTTATTCTGGGCAGAACCGATGATGTGATCAACGTGGCGGGGCACCGTTTGGGAACCCGTGAAATCGAAGAAAGCATCTCCAGCCATGCAAACGTGGCTGAAGTGGCTGTGGTGGGTGTGGCCGATGCGCTGAAAGGTCAGGTGGCTGTTGCATTTGCCATTATCAAGCAGGTCTCTGCCGTTCAAACACCTGCCGAGCGCGCTGCGCTGGAAGCAGAAATCATGAAAGTGGTGGACAACCAACTCGGTGCGGTGGCCAGACCTGCGCGTGTGCATTTTGTAAGCTTGTTGCCAAAAACCCGCTCTGGAAAGTTGTTGCGCCGTTCAATTCAGGCGGTTTGCGAGGGCAGGGATCCGGGTGACTTAACCACGATTGAAGACCCGGCAGCATTGCAACAAATCAAGGATTGTCTGGCTGGCTGAGCTTTCAGCGGGGGCTGAGCTGCGTTTGGGTATTTGATGGTGGTGGGCACTGAGGTTATAGTGTCGCCACCTAAAGCGTTTAATGCCTGACGCCTGAATTTTTCTTCAAAGGACCCCCCCGTGGACATTTCCCTGTTAGCAACCAGCGCATTCTGGATTTCGGTTGGGCAAATCATACTGATCGACATTCTTTTGGGTGGCGACAACGCCGTCGTCATTGCCTTGGCCTGCAGAAAGTTGCCCGCCGAGCAACGCAAAAAAGGTATTTTCTGGGGCGTGATGGGCGCCATTGTGTTGCGCATCATTCTTATTTTCTTTGCCTTGCAACTGCTGACCTTGCCATTTTTGAAAGTGGCCGGTGGCCTGATGCTTTTCTGGATTGGTGCGCAACTGATGCAAGGTGGCGATGACGACCATGAGGTTGATGGCGCCACATCATTGTTTGGCGCCATTAAAACCATTATTGTGGCCGACGCAGTCATGAGCGTGGACAACGTAATTGCGGTGGCCGGCGCAGCCCGTGGCGACATTGTGCTGGTGGCTTTCGGTATCTTGGTCAGCATTCCCATTATTGTGTGGGGCAGCCAGTTGGTGCTTAAGCTCATGGACCGTTACCCGTTCGTCATAACAATTGGAGCCGCCTTGCTGGGCTGGATCGGTGGTGAAATGATCATTGGAGATCAGGTCATGAAGACTGTCATTCCCGAGGTTCCGGCCACCTTGAAATACAGTTGCGCTGTGGCTGGCGCTTTGTTGGTGGTGGGCTTGGGTACCTTGCTGGCCAAGCGTGCTGCAGCCCAAAACGGCAAAGACGATTCAGGGTCTGCATCCGCGTAGCAATGTTTTTTAGGGGAGCCGGGCTCCCCTCTGACTTATTTGCTTTCTTGCACCAGGCGCCCATTGAGCGGTTGGGTTGGGCGCGCGTTCAGCGGAAATAAACGCTTGAAGGTATTTAGTTGCGAAAGGCTCAGGCTGGTCGGATGTTTCATGACCATCCACAAAACGCCTTCGCTGCAAGGCGGTGTGGTCAGTGAACCTGCAAACGTGTAGTAGCCAGTATTTTTAGGCAACAAGTCCGCCACGTTCATTGCGCTGGCTTCCAATGTGTAGCTCTCACCTTCTTTCATTGGCATGCGCGCCCAGATTTTTGACAGCACGGGGTTCTCCTCCCCGGTGTCTATCAACACACCCACCACCGCCAGCTTTCCGTCCGCGCTCTTGTGCACCATGTGCGCAACCATCGCAAAGCCTTTGTAGTTGATCATTTCTTCGGCCGGGTGATGGAAGTGAAACTGCAGCAGTTTGAAAACCTTGCCTCTGACGGTCAGCATGTGATTGCCGCTGAGATCGACTTGTATGGTGTGACCGTTGTGAGTAATTTTACCCAGCAGCGGACCGTAGTCGAAGGAAAGCGGTTCAAGGTCTGCCGTGACGGTGTCACCCGGTTGAATATGAATGGGAGACTGAGCTTTGCCGTTGTCGCAGGTGTTGAATTCCGGCTTCATTTTTCCCCAAGCGTAAGGCCCGGTTTCGCCCTCATAAGACCAATGCGCTTCATGTGCTGTGTGTGCTTTGGCTTTTGCCGCAGCGGGAGCAAGCCCAAGCGCTGTGGGTGCCTGTTGTTCTGAGCCAGCCGCTTTGTTTTTTCTGCCGCCACTGGGGCTGGAAGAGGGGCTGTCGCTACCGGCCGCATTGTTTTTCACTTTAACGGTCATTAATTCGGGAATGCCGCTTTGCAGAATGTTCTTCAGGCGATCAAGCGCATAGGGATCGTCCTCCAAACGTTTGCCAGTGGTTTTTGTGTCCGCTGTTTTGGCTTCTGCTGCTTCTACCCGAGCAGACGCTAAAAATGCAGTTGGAAGTGAAATGCTCAGGAGGCCCGCCAGGAAAGCAGGCAGGTATCGAGAATTTGAAATCGGGTTCACGTTAAATCCTAAGGTTGTTTGTGAATGCACACACCTTGAGATTAACGGCAGGAGGGGGTAAAAAGATTTCGATTCTTTGCTCTTTTTACCCGTTTCCTCCTTGTTTTTGACAATAGTTTACGCGGTGGCGACTGGAATCTTGCCGATTTTTGCCTGCCACTCTTTGGGGCCCGTGTTGTGTACGGACACTCCGGTGCTGTCCACGGCGACGGTCACAGGCATGTCTTGAACGTCAAACTCGTAAATGGCTTCCATGCCCAAGTCTTCAAAACCAACCACTTTGGCGCCCTTGATGGCTTTGGCCACCAAGTAGGCGGCACCACCCACAGCCATGAGGTAGGCGGATTTGTTGTCGCGAATGGCCTCAATGGCAACCGGGCCGCGTTCGGCCTTGCCCACCATGGCAATCAGGCCGGTTTTCTCCAGCATCATGCGGGTGAATTTGTCCATTCGGGTGGCGGTGGTGGGGCCGGCAGGGCCGACCACTTCGTCGCGGATGGGGTCCACTGGACCCACGTAGTAAATCACCTTGTTGGTGAAATCAACAGGCAATTTTTCCCCTTTGGCCAACATATCGGCAATTCGCTTGTGCGCGGCATCTCGGCCTGTGAGCATTTTTCCATTCAACAGCAGTGTCTGGCCAGGTTTCCAGCTGGCCACTTGTTCTGGTGTCAATGTGTTCAAATCAACACGGGTGGATTTTTCCAGGTCTGCTTTCCATTCGATTTTTG
>JBEIKS010000272.1:0-3499 GCA_040379625.1 Burkholderiaceae bacterium | reverse complement strand
CACAGAGCACCCGACAGCAAGCAAAGACGAACTCGGAAAACTTCGGGTAGGCGCTGCCGTTGGCGTGGGTGCCGGCACCGAAGAGCGCATTGAGTTGCTGGCCAACGCCGGTGTCGATGTCATCGTGGTGGACACTGCCCACGGACACAGTCAGGGCGTGTTGAAGCGGGTTGAGTGGGTCAAGAAGAACTTCCCGAAAGTTGAAGTTGTTGGCGGCAATATTGCCACTGCGGCGGCAGCGCTGGCTTTGGTGGATCACGGCGCCGACGGCGTTAAGGTCGGAATCGGCCCGGGTTCGATCTGCACAACACGCATTGTTGCAGGCGTGGGTGTTCCTCAGATCACAGCCATTGCAAACGTATCCAAAGCACTTGAAGGCACCGGCGTACCTCTGATTGCAGATGGTGGCATACGCTACTCAGGCGATGTTGCCAAGGCCTTGGCTGCCGGCGCAAACGCGGTAATGATGGGTGGTATGTTCGCTGGCACCGAAGAGGCGCCGGGCGAGGTCATTCTGTTTCAAGGTCGCTCTTACAAAGCCTACAGGGGCATGGGTTCGCTTGGCGCAATGACCGACGGCTCAGCCGACAGGTATTTCCAAGACCCCGCTAACAACGCCGACAAGCTCGTGCCTGAGGGCATTGAAGGTCGGGTTGCCTACAAAGGGTCAGTATTGGCAATTCTTTACCAATTGGTGGGTGGTATCCGCTCATCAATGGGGTATTGTGGATGCAGGTCCATAGACGAACTGCATCGCTCTGCAGAATTTGTGGAAATTACATCTGCCGGCATGCGAGAGTCGCACGTCCATGACGTACAGATCACAAAAGAAGCGCCCAACTACCAACAGGATCACTGAGCATGATTGAACCGGCCATTCCCGAAAATGAAGATCAAAGGTCTCTGGAAATTGAACGTCTGGGCTTGATTTATTCCCCGGCCGAAGACCGCTTTGATCGCATCACCAGATTGGCCAAAACGCATTTCGATGTTCCAATCGTGCTTATCAGCATGGTCTACAAAGATGTGCAGTGGTTCAAATCTGCCCAGGGGCTACACACGTGTGAGACCTCTCGCAGCGTGTCTTTTTGCGGTCATGCCATTCTTCAGGATGGTCCACTGGTCGTCGAAAATCCCTTGGAAGACGAACGCTTCAAGGACAACCCGTTGGTACTGGGTCAGCCAAAAGTGAGGTTTTATGCGGGTATTCCACTGCGTTCGCCCTCTGGCTTCATGTTGGGTACGCTTTGCCTGATTGACCACAAGGCAAGGCGTTTCGACGAATCCAACGTAGAAGAGTTGCGCGACTTTGCGGGCTTGGTTGAGGCTGAGTTTTTCTATCGCTTGCTCAGTGATGAACAAAACACGTTGATCAAGGAAAATGAAGATCTCAAGCGCAAAGCAATGCTGGACGGTTTGTCTGGCATGTGGAACAAGCGGGCCATTGAAGAACTGCTGACACGCGAAGTCAGCCTGAGCTACCGCGAACAGCGCCCGTTGTCAGTGCTGGTTTTGGACATTGATCATTTTAAAAAAATCAACGACACCTACGGGCATCCGGCGGGCGATGAAACACTCAAACAAGTTGCGCAACGCCTGAAGGCAATGTTGCGGGTCTCTGATGTTGTAGGGCGCTTGGGCGGCGACGAGTTTCTTGTTCTGCTGCCCAATGCAAATGAAGCCGATGGCAAACTGGTGGCGGACCGCCTGTTAAAACGTATCTCCGACACACCTGTGACCTCAGGGGACTACCGTATTCAGGTCACTTTGAGCATCGGTGTGACCACCTGCACCGTCAAAGGTGGCGTCATGTCCGCGCAACAAATTCTGGAACGTGCCGACCGTTCGCTTTACGAAGCGAAAAACCGAGGCCGCAACTGCTCTGTAGCCAACTTTGAACTTCTCTGAGAAGTTTTCTCCATTTACCGCCTTTTATGCACCACGAAAAAATACTCATTCTTGACTTTGGCTCACAGGTCACACAACTCATCGCAAGACGGGTCAGGGAAGCCAATATTTACTGTGAAATCCACCCTTGTAACGTGTCCGATGACTTTGTCCGCAACTTCGGTGCGAAGGGCATTATTTTATCCGGCAGCCACCAGTCCGCGTATGAAGAAGCCACAGACCGGGCCCCGTCGGCGGTGTTTACTGCTGGTATTCCAGTTTTGGGCATCTGCTATGGCATGCAGACCATGGCGACCCAACTTGGCGGCAGGGTAGAAGCAGGCAAAGTACGCGAGTTCGGTTATGCAGAGGTGCGCGCCCGAGGCCACACCAAACTCCTGGAAAATATTGCGGACTTCACCACGCCGGAAGGTCACGGCATGCTGAAGGTTTGGATGAGCCACGGCGACAAGGTGGCAGATCTGCCTGCCGGATTCAAAGTCATGGCATCAACGCCTTCATGCCCGATTGCTGGCATGGCGGACGAAGAACGTCAGTTCTATGGTGTGCAATTTCACCCGGAAGTTACCCACACCGAACGTGGTACAGACATTATCAACCGATTTGTTTTGCAGATCTGCGGTTGTCATGGCGACTGGAGCATGCCTGGCTTTGTTGATGAAGCAGTGGCGCGCATCCGTGCCCAAGTTGGGCAAGACGAAGTGATTTTAGGCCTCTCCGGTGGCGTCGACAGTTCCGTTGCTGCTGCATTGATACACAAAGCCATCGGTGCTCAACTGACTTGCGTTTTTGTAGACCACGGTCTGCTGCGCCTGAACGAAGCAGAGCAAGTCATGCTGACCTTCGCAGAAAACTTGGGTGTCAAAGTCATCCACGTCAATGCGACAGAACTTTTCATGAGCGGCCTGAAAGGCGTGAGCGACCCGGAAGCCAAACGAAAAATCATTGGCAAAGCTTTCGTAGACGTGTTTCAGGAAGAATCCGGGAAGCTCTCAAACGCCAAGTGGTTGGCGCAAGGCACCATTTACCCGGATGTCATTGAATCGGCCGGTGCAAAGTCTGGAAAAGCAACCACCATCAAGTCCCACCACAATGTGGGCGGTCTGCCAGACACCATGAAATTGTCCTTGCTGGAACCCTTGCGGGAACTCTTCAAGGATGAAGTCCGCAAGCTAGGTGTGGCGTTGGGTTTGCCGCACGAGATGGTTTACAGGCATCCATTTCCCGGACCTGGCCTTGGCGTGCGAATTCTGGGCGAAGTGAAAGCTGAGTTCGCCAGTCTGCTTCAACGTGCAGACGCGGTGTTCATCGAAGAATTGCGCAATACAAAAGCCACAGAACAAGATGCTGCCGCTGGTTTGTGTAAGCCAAAAGAAGTCGGCTTGAGTTGGTACGACCTGACAAGTCAGGCATTTGCGGTGTTTTTACCTGTGAAATCTGTGGGCGTTATGGGCGATGGCCGTACTTATGAGTATGTGGTTGCCATTCGGGCAGTGCAAACCCAAGACTTCATGACCGCTCACTGGGCCCATTTGCCTTATGCCTTGCTGGGCAGGGTATCGAACCGCATTATTAACGAGGTTCGAGGCAT
>JBEIKS010000271.1:0-3517 GCA_040379625.1 Burkholderiaceae bacterium | reverse complement strand
CTTGATCTGCCAATCCGGTAATCACCTCCAGCAGCGAGGGGGCCATCAACTCCAGGTAAGCCAAACTGACCGACAATGCAGGATCGGCTTGCTGCAACTGGGTTTGCAATTTGTGGAAGGGTTCGGCCCAACGCGGATCACGGGCGCCGTGCCCGAATAAAATCAAAGCTTGCTTCACGCAGCGCCTTTCTTGAAAGTCTTCAAACGCGGTTCACCCACCACAATGCCAACAGGCCGCCGAACAAGGCCAACACACTGGGCACACTGGCGCTGACCAACGGTGGACTGTTGGCAACCACGGTCAAATGAGAAAACAAATTGTTCAACAGGTAAAAACCAATGCCCAACATAATGCCTATGAATATTTTTACGCTGACCCCGCCAGAACGCGCATGCATGTAGGCAAACGGCAAGGCGATGACCATCATCACCAGCACTGCCAGCGGATAGATGGTTTTCTTGGCCAGCGCCAGCTTCACTTTTTCAATGTTCTGCTGGTTTTCAGCCAGAAAACTTTGATAGCGCCACAGCTGTATTGCCGACATTTTTTCAGGGGCAATGTACAAACCGGACAACAGATCGGGTTCGAGGGTAGAGGCCCACAAGTAGGTGCTCAGAGTTTGTTCGGGCAGCGCCACCGCCGGTTCAACGCCGCTTGACTCAAAGCGGCGCAAATCCACCTCTTTCAACTCCCAACGCTGATCGCCCTGGTAAACACCAGAGGCTGCACGTATCCATTGCGTCATTCGGTTCTCTGGGGTGAACTCGTAAATATTCAGCCCCACCAGACCCTTGCCTTCTTGGTATGAGGCGAAGTTTACAAACCGAACGCGTTGCAGCTTGCCCCCCTCGTAAATGGAATCGCGTACCCATTGACCAGACCGCAAGGGCGCACCCACCTTGGAAATGGCCGGGTTGCTGGACTGCATTGCAACAGACACCCTTTCAGCCAGCGGGGTGACCACCTCCCCCACCAACACAGTAATAAGCACAATGAGCAGGCCTGTTTTAAGCATGATGCGCAGGGCTGTCATGGTGCTTAAACCCGCGCTGCGCATTGCCGTGAACTGCGAGCTTGAAGCCAGACCCGCCAAGGTATAAATGCTGCCGATCAAGGCTGCCAAAGGCGCCAGTTCATACACCCGTGCAGGCAGCCCCAAGGCAATGGAAATGGCCACATCAGCGAAGCGAACACCCGGGCGCAACAGGCGGTCCATGTCGGCTAAAAAGTCGAAGAACGCGAACAAACCCAAAAACGCCAGCAACACAAAACTGGTGGACAAGAGAATCTGGCGACCGATATAACGTGAAACCACGGTGGGCATCATGCTGATTCCCCGCTTTTTTCAGTCACTGCGCGTTTTAAACGAGAAAACAAAGACGGGTAGGTGACCCGGTTGCGGCGCCACATCATCCAGAAAAACACCAACAGCCCCACCAACGGCGGCAAGATAAAGGCCACCAGAAAATCAGCGCGGTCGCGCGAAACCCACACCTGGGCGATGGACAAGAGGTTGCTGTAGAAAAAATAGATCAGCAGCGCAAAAAACAGATTCAGGGAGTTGCCGGCCCGCGGATTCACAAACGACAGCGGAATGGCCAGCAAACCCAGCACAATTGCGGACAAGGGCAAGCCCAAACGCCACAGCAGTTCACCCTTGGCGCCCCCGGAACCGTCTGCCAGCAACAGGCGAATATCGCGCCCTTGCAGGGTGGGGTCTGGTGGCAAATAAAAGCCGGGTTCCAGCCGTATGCCGTAGGACTCAAAATTCATGACGTCAAAGTCGTTTTTGGTGCGTTGCAAGTCGTAGCGGGTGCCTTCCTGAAGCACCAGATAACGTTCGCCGTTGGGTTCGGTTCTGACCACGCCGCCGGCAGAAGACACCAATGTCAGCTTGCCAGCTTTTTCAGTCAGCACAAACACCTGTTCAACCTGACGGCGGTCTGAGCTTTCGCGTTCAATAAAATACACCCGGGAGCCGTCGCTGGTTTCACGGAATTGCCCCGCCGACACCTTGGAAATATCAGCCCGTTGTTGAAAGCGCTGCATGGTCTCCATGTTCTGCACTCTGGCCCACGGGGTTAAAAACACAGAGAACAGCCCGGCCACCACGGTCATGGGCAAGGCAAACCGCAGCACCGGCCTGACCCAGGCCGTCAGCGGCAGACCCGCCGCCCACCACGCGGCCATTTCACTTTCGCGAAACGCCCGGGAAACCACCATGAGCACCGATAAAAACACGGTGAGCACCATAACCACAGGTACATAGCTGATGGTGGAGAACAGCAGGAAATTAACCACGGACTGGTTGTCGATGCGACCATTGGCGGCCTGCCCGATACTTCGTATCAGCGCCACCGTAATGACAATGGTTAGCAATGCGATGAAAGTCGCACTGGCCGATTGCCCAAGTTCTTTGCGTATGATTTTTCGAAATATCATCGGTTTTTAGGGTTAAACAAGCTTTGTTTTTGACGGAACTGAAGTCTGTTAGCCATAATTTGGGTTATTGTCTCATGCCAACCAAGAAACGCGACCCATGACAACCACTCGAACCAAAACAATTATCAAATCCGCAGCCGCTACCAAGCCTGCAGCCACCCGCAGCCCACGCAGCAAAGCATCGCCAGCCGCCCAGGACATACCGGGCATCAAGGTCAAGGCGCTGTCGCTGGCAAAAGCCCCCACAGGTACCGTGGTGTTGGGCGTGCTTGCCGGCGGGCTGCTTTCAGACAGCGGCAAAGCGCTGGACTCTGCGCTCAACGGTGTACTGACAGACCTGATAAAGAGTGGCGACATCAGCGACAAAAAAGCCACTGTAACGGTTCTGCGGCAACCCAACGGTGCGGCCAACCTGCGGGTGGTGGTGGTGGGTCTGGGAAAAGCAGAAGAACTCAATGCGAAGGCGTTTGCAAGCGCGGCACAGGCGGCAGCAAAAGCGGCCATTGCTTTGCCAAAAGGCACCTGCCACTGGTTGCTGCATGAAGCCAGCGTCAAGGGCGCAGACATTGCCTGGACCGCGGGCCAGTCGGCTCAAGCCATTGTTGAGGCCGGCTACCGGTTTGACCAATGCAAAAGCAAAACTGAAAACAGCAACGGCAACGGCATCACCGAAGCAGTGCTGATTGCAGAACGTGAAACCCAGCGTGAAGTTGCCGGCGGCATTGAAAGCGGACGCGCCATCGGTGTTGGCATGGCACTGGCAAAAGACCTTGGCAACTTGCCGGGCAACATTTGCACTCCCACCTACCTGGCAAAAACAGCCGGCGAACTGGCCAAGCAGTTCAGCATGGGTTTGCAGGTGCTGGAGCGCAAAGACATGGAAAAGCTGGGCATGGGCTCGCTGCTGTCCGTGGCCAAAGGCTCTGTTGAACCCCCCAAGCTCATTGTCTTGAAATACAACGTGGGGGCGGCACGTCAGGCACCAGTGGTGTTGGTGGGCAATGGCATCACCTTTGACACAGGCGGCATTTCCTTAATGCCGGGCGCTGAATTGGACGAAATGAAATTCGTCAT
>JBEIKS010000270.1:0-3584 GCA_040379625.1 Burkholderiaceae bacterium | reverse complement strand
TGAAATTAAAAAATATCTGGATGCGGCAGACACCCCGAGCTTGAGTGGCTTCATTTATTCACTCGGCATTGTGGCGTTAAATTTTTTAAGTCTGCCAAACATAGAACCTCTGGGTGGCTACCAACCAGAGGTCTTCGGGCTAAAACGCTCAGCTTTTTGATTTGGATGCTGCAATCAGTTTCTGTTCAAACTGGTCTTTGGGCACGGCACCTGCCACGCGGCTACCGTCAATGAAGAAACTGGTGGGCGTGCCTGTGACGCTTAATTTCTGGCGAAGTGCAATCAGCTTTTCGCTCACCACATCTTTGCAATTCGCTTCGGTGGGCAAGGGTTTGTTGCGCAGCATCCAGTCATCCCACACCTTGGATTTGTCCGCGGCACAATAAACCGCTTTGGTTTTGGCCAAAGAGTCTGGGCCCAACATGGGCACAACAAAGGTGTAGATGGTGGTGTCGTCCACCTCAGACAAGGTTTTTCTGAAGCGCTTGCAGTAACCGCAATTCGGATCTTCAAACACCGCCACCTTGCGCGTGCCCTTGCCATTCACGGTTTTGAAAGCCAGTTCAAGCGGCAACTCAGAAAACTGAATGGCAGTCAGCTTGCTGATGCGCTCTTCGGTAATGTTGTCGAAATTCTTGCCGTCAAAAACATTGCCAGAAAAAACATGGCTGAGGTTTTCATCTGTGTAGAGCAAATTGTCGCCCACACGAACTTCGTACAGCCCGCCGAAAATCGTGGTTTTGAACACGCTCTGCACTTTGTAACCCGGACCTATCAAGCCTTCAATGCCCTTGCTGATTTTTTCAGCCGTGGCTTTTGAAACCGGCTGAACAGTAGCATCTGCCTGAGCCAGTGCAACGGTTGCCAAGCCCAGTGTTGCTGCCAAAGCCACACTCACACATTTCATTAAAACACTGTAACCCGCAACTCTTTGCATAAAAGCTTTCTTAAAAATGCGACCAGAGTCGCCGTAAAATTAATTTCTACCAGAGGAATCAAACCCAAGCATTACGCAAACAGCGCGCATAAAAGAGGCCCCACCAAACACTAACGCATGGCTTGGGATATCAGCCAGCGTTTCAAGCCCGGCAACCTGTCCACCAACTGCAGCCCTGTATTGCGAACCCACTGCGCACCGGGCAACTCCACCCGAAACAATCCGTTCAGCCCGTGCGTCATCCAATGCACAGGCTGACACTCAGACTTGCGCTGTCTCTGCCATTTTCTGAGCAGGGCATCGTCAAGGCGATTGGCGTTTGCATCCAAGGCCGCTTGAAGGTCCACGACATCCTCAACCCCCAAATTCAGCCCCTGCCCTGCCAACGGATGGACCTGATGCGCAGCATCGCCCAGCAAAACCACACCATCTGCAAACCACAGTGGCGCCACACCGTGCCGTAACGGGTAAGACATCACCGCGCCTTGTGCTTCAGACACGGGGCTGACGTCATCAACACACCCTTGCGCCACCGCTGCCAGTGCCGTTACCCATTCAGACGGATTGCGGCGCTGCCAAGCGTAGTACTGATGGGTGTCCATGGACCACACCATGGAAATGCAATTGTCAGGCAAAGGCAAAAACGCCAACACGCTGGAACCCAGAAACCACTGCCGCGCCACATTGTTATGAGGCACGGACAAACGAAAAGTTCCCACGACCCCTTCCGCATTGTAGTCTTCCACCGGAAAATCCAGTTCGGCGGCCGCACGCACGGGGCTGTTGGCGCCATCGGCGGCAAACAGCCAAGGCGTGGAGACTGCCCCACCCTCATGCTGCACCTGCCAAACCGATTCAATGCGCTGCAATTGCTCCACTCTGGCATTAATGCGGGTCAGCCCGGGGGTGAAGCGCGCCGCAGCCTCCAGCGCATCCAGCAGCGACTGCTGTTCTACGATCCAGGTCAGCGCCGACATGCCCACATCCGCAGCGTTCATGCGCAGCGGCTCTGCTTTGCTGTCGTCACCGAACACCTCCATGGCAGAAACGGGGGTGACGCGTTGCTCCGGCATGGCATCCCAGGCGCGAATATCCGCTAAAAATCGTTGCGACTTGTTGGACAGCGCAAACACCCTGGGGTCAAAGGCCTGACTCGCCGATGCGACAAACGGCACGGCCTGAGGCGCAATCAGCGCCAGTTTCAGCCCCCGCCTGGCCAACATGATGGCGGCACTTAGCCCCACCACACCGGCGCCTACCACCACAGCATCGAATTGCGATGCCTCAGACATCGGCTTACCCACAGAAGTCATGTGACCACATATTGCACAATTAAAACGCCATGCTAATACACAAGTGCCCTGCGTGCAGCACGCTTACGCATTGCGCATTTTGCAATTCCGGGAAAAATTGATATAGTTGAGGGCTTGTTGGTTCGTTTTCGAATGAATTGGCAAAGAAGTTTTGAAAAAACTTCAAAAAAGTATGTAAAAGCTTCAACTTCTTCAAGTGGCCAAGTAGCTCAGTCGGTAGAGCAGCGGATTGAAAATCCGCGTGTCGGTGGTTCGATTCCGCCCTTGGCCACCACAAATTCAAGCCCCAAACACTCTCGGTTGGGGTTTTTTCTTATGTGCTCCCGCCAGACCCCGCGAACATGCGCGGAACGCTGAATAGGTTTGCGGACTTCGACAGTCCGGCTGCCAGCCTCCCTCTGGCCACATGGCGCTCTCTCCAGTCCATTCCCCTCTCCTTTCTGACCAGCTCAAAACTGCCCGAAGTCCGCAGGAGTCACGCCTTCGGCCTATGTAAATCAATGGCTTGTGCGTTGATTGATCAAGCGGTTGTTTTTCGGCATCGGTAAGCAATCAGTGATTTCGTCCGTGGCCAGCACCGCCATGCACTCACCTGTTGTTTGCAGTTTGTCAGAAGTAGATATACACTTCTGACAAACGGAGCCTGACCATGAGCCATCTCGCTGAAACCATCTTGTCTGCTGCACAAGCCTTGCCCGAAGGCGGCTTGCTGTCGGCCAAAGAGTTCCTGCATCTAGCCTCCAGAGCTGCGGTGGATCAGACCCTCACCCGTTTGACACGCGAAGGCAAGCTGATGCGCGTTGGGCGAGGAGCATACGCCGCACCGGTGATCAGCCGCTTTGGTGCGCGCCCCCCCTCGACCGAAGCCGTGATCAAGGCCATCGAGTCGGCCAGCGGCGAGGTGATCGTTGCCAACGGAGCCACCGAAGCCAACGCACTGGGTTTGACCACCCAGGTGCCGACCCGTGAGGTATTCCTGACCTCGGGGCGCTCACGCAAATTGCAGCTCGGCAACCGAACCGTTGAACTCAAGCATGGCAATCGGTGGCAGCTGGTTCTGGGTGCGCGTCCGGCCGGCATGGCGATCCGTGCCCTTTCCTGGCTGGGGCCGGAGCAAGCATCCTCGGCACTGAAGATGCTGCACACCAAGCTACCACCAGTGGAATGGGCAGCGATGCGCTCTGCCCGAGCCGTCCTGCCCAGTTGGATGGCGCGCGCGGTGAGCGAGGTCAGCGAACATGCCTGAATCCTGGTTTGAACAAATAGCCGCGCAATCTCGGGTGCTTCAGCTCCGAGTCAAGCGGCTAGAATCTGATTAAATCCTAAAAAACTGG
>JBEIKS010000269.1:0-3594 GCA_040379625.1 Burkholderiaceae bacterium | reverse complement strand
GGATTTTCATGCATACGTGGAAGTCTACCTGGGAGACCGTTGGTATATTTTTGATTCTTCCGGCACCGCAATTCCCATGGGGTTTGTCAGATTCGGAACCGGGCGCGATGCGGCAGATGTTGCCTTCGCCACGATTTTCGGCGACGTCACATCACAATCACCCATTATTCGAATCAAAGCCATTGAAGACGAATCGCGCGGCTTGACACTGCCGTTTCTGGGAACGCTGGCGCTTTCAACCGACGGGAACCAGACCAACGGTTAAGCGCAGGTCTGGGCACGCAGCTCAGTCGTCGATACCGACCTGATGCTCGGTGTGCAAGCCCCAACGGGTCAGCGCGGGCAACAAGTTCAAGCCCGTTTTTTCCTTGAGTTCGAAAGCAGCTGATTTGTAGTCTTTCAAACTGCCTTCAAACACGGGTTGATGCCCGGCAAAGGCAATGACGTTGCCAGGGTCTTGAGAATCGAATGCAATCATCTCGCCGTCAAAGGACTCGCCCAAGCGCTTAAGCGAGGTCAGATAGTCTTTGCGCTTCGAAAGCATGTTGCACACAAACAAACCATCTTCTTTCAGGCAGGTTTTGGCGTTCAGATAAAATTCCAGGGAATTCAGACGCCCTACCCGTGCGTTTTCATCAAAGCCATCCACCAGTATCAAATCGAACTGTTGTTTGCAGCGGGCTACAAAATCTGCGCCGTCCTCATACACGACATTCAGTTGTCTGGACTCGTCAGGAAACTTGAAATGCATTTGCGCCGCCACATGCACAGAGGGGTCTATTTCAACCACTGTCATAAGTGCATCTGGGCAATTGCGGTGCAAATATTTTGTGATGGATCCGGCGCCCAGACCAATGATCAGCACCTTGCGGGGCCAATTTGAAAAACCTCTGAACAGCAGGCAAGCCATCATCTCGCGGGTGTAAGCCAATTCCAGATTCCATGGTCTGGCGATCCGCATGGCCCCCTGAACCCAGGAACTTCCGAAATGCAGGGTTCTAACGCCTGCCTCTTCGCTCACCAAAATATCCATTTTTAATTGTGTTCTATGTGTAAAACTGCTTGATTGCTCAACAAGCCGGAATAAATCGGGAAACCGAACTCATGGAACTGTTCTGTGTTTATCGACATCTACCGGCGAAACATAACCCGCCTTGTTGCCCCACGCATTCCTGATGAACGACACCACCGCCGCTGTTTCTTCGGAACTCAGACTGACACGGTAAGGCGGCATGCCATAAGGAAACGGATGCTGTTGCGTACTCGGCCCGAAACCGCCGTTGAGCACCATTTTTAGAGGATTGACAGGCGTTGGGGCCACCACTGAAACATTGCCGGCCAGACTCGGATAAACAAAGGCCCGCCCTTGGCCCTGCTCACCGTGGCAGTCCTTGCAATGCTGCTCATACAACTTCGCACCCTGCTTGAACACCCCCTCTTCTGCCGCTTTGCTCACCAGACTCACAGGGCTGACCGCTGCCACCACCGGCGGCAAGGACTTCAGGTAAGCCGCCATCGCCTTCAAATCCGCCTCTTTGTAATGTTGCAGGCTGTGTTTCACCACGTCCGCCATAGGGCCATAAACAGCGTTATTTTCAGCACTCCCCTTTTTTAGAACATCAACAAGCTGGTGCTCGGGGTAGCGCCCAAGGCCATGGGTTGAGTCGCTGTTCAAGGCGGGGGCATACCAGTTCAGAACCGGGATGGTGGCACCGGCAAGCTCGGCATTTTTTTGCAATGCGCCCAAGCGGTTTCGGGGCGTGTGGCAGGCGCTGCAATGCCCGGGCCCATTGACCAGATAGGCACCACGTTCCACCCCGGCAACCGGCGCTGCAGCCACGGTTGCCGCCGGTTTGAAATAGAGGGTTCGCCACACAGCCATGAGCGGACGGAAATTAAAAGGGAAATCCATCTGAGCCGCCGGCGTGGCTTTTTCAACCGCAGGCAGACGCCTTAGATAGGCAAACAAGTCGTCAACATCGCCACGGCTCATTTGTGTGTAATTGGTAAACGGAAAAGCCGGATACAAGTAGTGACCGTCCCTGGATTTTCCTTCGTGCATCGCCCGGTAAAAATCGTCTGCCGACCAGGCACCCAGTCCGGTTTTTACATCGGGCGTCAAATTTCCGGCAAACACTGTTCCAAACGGGGTTTCAACCGCACGGCCACCGGCAAACGCCTGGCCTCCGCGCTGCGTGTGGCAGCCTTCACAATTGCCCAGTTTGGCCACATACCAACCGCGCTGTTCCTGGGCGGACAATACAGGTTCAGGGGCAGCCTGCTTCATTGAAGCCCCTGCAACAGTTGCCTGCAAGTGGGTGCCGCATTGCTTTGGGAACTTGATGTTGCCCTGCGCAGCGGGTCTGGCATTCAAAGGCACAGGTTGGGATGACAAAAACGCAGTCACCGCATTCAAGTCTTCGGAACTCATGGCCTTGACAATGTCGGCCATGCAGTCAGGGGCGACCGCTTTGCGCTGACCGTTAAGCCAGGCGCCCAATTGCGCATTTAAATAATCGCGGGGCAAACCAATGAGGCCGGGCATCACCGGAGACAAGCCTGTCAGGGAATTTCCATGGCAAGCCACGCACGCGGGAATGTCTTTTTTCTCATCACCCTTCAGTGCCAGTTGCTCGCCACGCTTAAACACTTTTGCAGGGACCTCTGCCTTGACCGGACTGGCATAAGGAGGATGGAGATTTGAAAAATAACGCGCAATTTCAAGCAAATACGCGTCAGACAGATTTTCCACCAAATAATTCATGGTGGCGTGGCTGCGCTGACCTTCCCGAAAATGAATCAGTTGGTTAAACAGATATGCCTCGGGTTTTCCTGCAATGCGCGGATAAAAGCCCTCGGCGCTGGCCTTGCCTTCATTGCCGTGGCAGGAAACGCAAGCCTGCGTACGCTGTTGCATGTCTGAGGGCGGACTTGCAGACAGCGATGCTGAAAACATAAAAAAGAAGGCTGCCAACAAGCCGGCGAGACCGAAACGCTGCGTTCCAAACATTGCGTTCTCCTCTGAGGCTGGTTGCGCAAAAATCTCGTGGACATCACAAGAAAAACACGCAAATAGTAACACCTGAAGCAAGGCTTAACTTGATATAGTCGGGGCTACCAATGTCCGCAAACAGGCCAACCATGTCCAGAAACTCCAAGCTGATCAGCCCCACGGCTCACTACACAGGTCAGGTCTGGTTTCGCAACGGCTTGTCAGACCGGCGCTTGAGTACCCTGCAAGGCAAGGTTTTTTATCAAACCTTAAAGCCCATGATGCAGGCCAGCGCGCGCATGGGCGGCCCCACACTCGAAGGCTTTTTGTTGGCGCGCCACCAACTCATTGACTTGCAACTGGAGCAAGCCATTTCCTGCGGCGAGGTGTCACAGGTGATTGAAGTGGCTGCAGGCTTGTCGCCCCGGGGCTTGCGCATGAAAAAGAAGTTTGGCGAAAAACTCACCTACATTGAAGCAGACCTGCCTGCAATGGCTGCGTTGAAAGCAAAAAAGCTGTCGCTCACCACCACCGGTTCGCACCGGGTTTTTGCCATTGATGCACTGCAAGACCACGGTCCGCACTCCCTGAGCTACCTGTGC
>JBEIKS010000268.1:0-3600 GCA_040379625.1 Burkholderiaceae bacterium | reverse complement strand
TCGGCCAAATGAAGCCCACTTTGCTCACAATGGCTTTGTCTTCGGCTTTTTCCGAACGCAGCAAGCGCACCCAATAATAGGAATTGGTGAGTGCAACACCACATTCGCCCGAGGCCACGCCCTTGATTTGATCGGTGTCTCCGCCCTTGGGTGGCCTGGCCATGTTGGCAACCATGGCTTTCGCCCACTTTTCAGCGCCTTCGGTGCCCAGGTGCTCCACCAGGCTGCCCACCAGTGACAGCATGTAAGGGTGCGAGCCTGAGCGTGTGCACACCTTGCCCTTCAGGGCAGGGGAAGCCAGATCTTCGTAGTTTTGTACATCCGCCGGATTAATGCTGGCCTTGTTGTAAACAATGACCCGGGCGCGCGTTGAAAACCCGTACCATTCACCGTCCTTGCTGCGGAACTGTGCTGGAATTCTTTCATTCAGTGTTTTTGACTGAACGGCTTGAACCAAACCTTCGATTTGCATTTTCCACAGACGGGCAGCATCCACCAACAAAACCACATCGGCCTGGCTGTTGGAGCCCTCGTTGCGCAAACGTTCCAGCAGGGCTTCGTCTCCCAGTTCGATGCGCTTGATGGCGATGCCCGTGGTCTTGGTGAAGTTGTTGTATAAGGCCTCATCCGTTTGGTAGTGGCGGGCAGAATAGAGGTTCAATACTTGGGAATTGCTGGTTTCGGCCAGCAAAGCATTGGAAAATAAAGCGGTTGTCAGTGCGGTTGTAAACACTGCAAGTGGTTTAATGGCAATTCTCATAAATCGATCAATTGAAGGGGTTTGTCAGCCTTCAGTGTATCAAACAAGAATGGTATTGCAAATAAGAATGATTCTCATTAATAAAAAATGTCGCTATTTTGTCATGCCTTTAGGTCTGACCCTGTTGTTGTTCCTTCACGCTTGTTCGGTGATGGACGTAGATAAATCCAGATCCGAGCCGCAAGCGCTACCCCCTGCGGTTGTCAGCAAGCCTATGCCGAAAATCGGACTTGTACTGGGCGGCGGTGCTGCGCGCGGATTCGCGCACATCGGCGTTCTGAAGGTGCTGGAGTCAAACGGCATTACACCTGATTTTATTGTGGGCACATCGGCAGGCAGTGTCGTGGGTGCCATTTACGCCTCAGGCATGAATGCCACTGAATTGCAGCGCAATGCGATTTCGCTTGAAGAAAGTGCATTGGGCGACTGGACCTTGTCGAGCAAGGGTGTGATTCGGGGCGATGCGCTGCAAAACATGGTGAATCGACTGGTGAACAACAAGACCATAGAAAACATGCCCAGACGTTTTGCCTGTACGGCCGTGGAGTTGAACACTGGCAAACTGGTGGTGTTTGAACGCGGCAACACCGGCCTGGCGGTTCGCGCTTCCAGCAGTGTGCCCGGCGTTTTCCAACCCGCCTTGATCAACAACATTGAATTTGTAGACGGTGGTGTGGTCACACCCGTTCCTGTTCGGGTGGCCAAACGCATGGGGGCGGAATTCATTATTGCGGTTGATATCAGCGCCAAGCCTTCTCCAATGAAGAAAAGTGGCGCCTTGGACATTGTGCTGCAGTCGGTGACCATTCTGGGAGAGTCACTGGCGGGGTTCGAAACCGCAGAAGCGGATGTTTTGATCAAGCCCAAGGTGGGGATGGTGGGCAGTGCTGACTTCAATTCCCGCAATTTCTTGATTCTTGAAGGCGAGCAGGCCGCTGCCGCCGCAATGCCTGAGATCAAACGCCGGTTGGCAGCCCGTTAAAGCCTGAACGCGAAAGCCCCTGACAGCGTCAGGGTAATGTAAGCGCGTGCCTCTATCTTGCGGTCTGTCGCATCTGACTTGCGACAGGCTTGGCGCCAACTGCCCGGCCTTGAGACAATAACAAGGGGAGAGGTCAATGGCTGCACTGTCTGGTCAATACGCACAGGCGTATCAACGCTCGGTAACGGATCCACAAGGCTTTTGGGCTGAACAGGCCCATCTGATTGAATGGGAAACGCCCCCGCAGCAAGTGCTTGATGACTCCAACCCGCCTTTTTCCCGCTGGTATGTCGGCGGTAAAACCAATTTGTGCCACAACGCGGTTGATCGCCACCTCAAAACCCGCGCCAACCAAGCTGCCCTGATTTTCATTTCAACTGAAACCAACGAGGAAGTGACCTACACTTTCGCGCAGTTGCATGAAGAAGTGGTGAAGATGGCGGCCATTTACCAGAAGTTGGGCGTAAAAAAAGGCGATCGCGTTTTAATTTACATGCCGATGATTGCGCAAGCCAGTTTTGCGATGCTGGCCTGTGCCCGCATTGGTGCCATTCACTCCGTGGTGTTTGGAGGCTTTGCTTCCGTGAGCCTGGCCAGCCGCATTGAAGATGCCAAGCCCAGCCTGGTGGTCAGTGCAGACGCCGGCATGCGCAGCGGCAAAGTGGTGGAATACAAGCCTTTGCTGGACGAGGCGATTCGACTTTCCAGCCACAAGCCCGCGCATGTGCTGATGGTGGACCGTGGACTGGCCAACGCACCGGTCACCCCAGACCGTGATGTGGATTACGCCACCCTGAAAAACAGTGTCGCCGGTATTGACGTGCCTGTCACTTGGCTGGACGCAACCGACACCAGCTACATTCTCTACACCTCCGGCACCACAGGCAAACCCAAGGGTGTACAGCGCGATGTCGGTGGCTACGCTGTGGCGCTTACTTATTCAATGAAATCCATTTTTTGCGCTGAGGCAGGTGAAACCTTTTTCTCCACCTCGGACATTGGCTGGGTGGTCGGCCACAGTTACATTATTTACGGCCCCTTGCTGGCGGGCATGGCAACCATCATGTATGAAGGCACTCCGTTGCGACCTGATGCAGGCATTTGGTGGAGTATTGTTGAAAAATACAAAGTGACAGGCATGTTTTCCGCCCCCACCGCAGTGCGGGTGCTGAAGAAACAAGACCCGGCCTTGCTCAAGAAATACGACTTGTCCAGCCTGAAAGCCTTGTTTCTGGCGGGCGAGCCGCTGGATGAACCCACCGGACGCTGGATTTCTGAAAGTCTGGGTGTGCCCATCGTTGATAATTATTGGCAGACCGAAACCGGTTGGCCCATGCTGGCGGTGCAACGCGGTCTTGAGGCCTTGCCGTCAAAGTTTGGCAGCCCGGGCGTGCCTGTGACGGGTTTCAACATTAAAATTGTGTCTGAAACCACCAATGAAGAATGCGCTCCGAATGAAAAGGGTGTGCTTGCCATCATGTGGCCCTTGCCTCCGGGTTGCATGCAAACCGTCTGGGGTGACGATGAGCGTTTCGTCAAAACCTACTGGAGCAGCTTTACAAACATTCAGGCGTATTCAACCTTTGACTGGGGCATGCGCGATGCCGAGGGTTACCACTTTATTCTGGGCAGAACCGATGATGTGATCAACGTGGCGGGTCACCGTTTGGGTACCCGTGAAATCGAAGAAAGCATCTCCAGCCATGCAAACGTGGCTGAAGTGGCTGTGGTGGGTGTGGCCGATGCGCTGAAAGGTCAGGTGGCTGTTGCATTTGCCATTATCAAGCAAGTTTCTGCCGTTCAAACACCTGCCGAGCGCGCTGCGCTTGAAGCAGAAATCATGAAAGTGGTGGACAAC
>JBEIKS010000267.1:0-3602 GCA_040379625.1 Burkholderiaceae bacterium | reverse complement strand
CGTGCAAAATCGGGTTTAAACAAAGCCTTGCTTGGCGTAGGCTTGTACCAGTTCGAGCAATTGCTAACCTATAAGATGAGAATGGCCGACAAGCCATTGTTCAAAGTAGCGCCCCACCACACAAGTCAGGAATGTGCTCATTGCGGCCACATTCACCCGAGCAATCGGATAAGCCAATCTGACTTCAAATGCCAAAGCTGTGGACATGCGGACAACGCAGATCACAATGCAGCTTTAGTCATTCGGAAAAGAGCAATCAGTTTAATTTTAAACTCAGGGACTGAGTTGGCGGGCACACATAAAAACGTGCTTAAGCTAAGGGCGAGCGTCGAGAAATCGGCAAACTCATGTAAGACGCTCAAGGCTAAGGCCTTGGGTGCAACGAGTGGCTTGTCAAAAAAGAAGGCTGCCTAAAGAGGCAATCAGAAGCTCGGGGGCTTTAGCCCCGAGTAGTTCACATAATACGCCGCAACTTCAACGGAAACACCCATGACGCAGAGCACCAAAAACAAGTATGGACAGTACTTTACGCATCCAGCAATGGCTGCGTTCATGGTGGATCTGCTTGGGCTGGAAAAAACAGCCAAGGTGCTTGAACCGGCCTGCGGGCCAGGTGTTTTTCTGGAGGCATTGCAACAGGCGGGGTATAAAAACATACGCGGCATGGACATTGACCCGGCCTTTGCCCACCTTGAAAAGGTAAAATGCGGCGATTATCTTCAAGACAAAACCCTGCAGGGGGCGTGCGACGGCATTATTGGCAACCCACCCTACATTCGCTGGAAAAACCTGCCCGAACCGCTTAAATCAAATTTAAAAACCAGCGAGGTCTGGAACACACATTGCAACTCACTGTGCGACTACTCAACGCCGTTTATTGCAAAGGCAGTTGATGATTTGAAGCCAGACGGTGTTCTGGTGTTTATTACGCCGGAATACTGGCTCTACACCTATCACACGCAAAAACTCAGAGATCACTTGCTGGCCAACGGTTCTGTGACCCAGTTGTTTCATTTCGATGAAGCCAATTTGTTTGATGGCGCCAAAGCGTCTTTCATTGTTTTCAGATTCAAGAAAAACTGCGTATCCGACACCGCGGTTTGGAAATTGAAAAACAAGAAAAACTTCGATTTTTCAATGTTGGCCACCCTGTCGGACAACACAGGCAGCGACGCCTTTGAACACTTCAGCACACCCCGGTTCAAACCCGGTACACGCTGGGGGCTGGAGCCCATTGAAACTGCAGGAACACTGAACGCGCTGGAATGGGCTTGCACGCCGAAATACAAAACTGCACACAGCAAACTGGGCGATGTGTGCGACATTGCAAACGGCATGGTGAGCGGCCTGGACGCAGCGTTTCAAATTAAAAACCTGACCTACTCAGAAAGCGAAGCCGCGCATGTGTTGCCCATTGCCAAGGCGAGGCACTTAAGCGGCATCACGCTGACCGAAATCACGCCTTACCTGTTTTTCAAGAACCCGCTTGCCTACACGCACAGCGAGTTTTCAGAGCTGTTCCCACAGTTTGCCGCTCACTTGCAAGCATTCAAACCCGCGCTTGACAAACGCTACAACTATGGCCGGCAATTGCAAGCCTGGGAATGGGCGTTTCCGCGAAACTATGCCTTGCTGTCCAAAGCCGAGCCCAAGGTTTTTGTGCCCTGCAAAGAACGCCTGAGCAAAAACACCAACCACCGGTTCACCTGGGTACCGTCTGGGGTCTACCCAACACAAGATGTCAGTGCCTTGATTAAAAAACAAGGGGTTGCAGAATCGCTGGGCTACCTTCACGCATTTCTCAGGCAAGCGCTGGTGACGCTGTGGATCAGAAACCGGGGCATTGCGCGAGGCGGTGTGTCTGAGTTTTCCGAGGGTGCACTGGCCTCTATCCCTGTGAGGTTAATAGACTGGGACAACCCTGAGGAATGCACAATTCACGCAGCCATTGAACAAGCCCATGCAAAGGCAATTGCAGGTGATGCCAGTGCATGGGCCAGCATTGAATTTTTATTCAACAAATTGCTGATGCCCCCACAAGACAGCCTCACGGACTGACACGAATATTAAAATCAACGCGGGTAAATTGTGTTGCGTTGGCTGAATCCGGACTTTGCCTGCCCAACTTTTCATCGGGTGCGACCAAAAATATACGGGCTGACAAATCAGGCTGTAACTCCAGCAGCTGTTTTTTAACGTTGTCTGCGCGGCGGTAAGCCAAGTCTTTTAAATCAGACTCTGTCACCAATGTGTTGTTGAGAATCAGTGTTTCCATTTGCTCAAAAGGCAAGGCCTTGGTGAGACCCAACTGGTTTTTGGGTTTTTCAAACGTTTCCTGGTCATAAATGATTTTTAATAAACGGGGCTTCTGCTGTTGCGGAATCACCAACTCATCTGCACCACTGACATCTTTTTTCTGCTCTGACAACCAAAGGCGACCCAACCTGCGCTCCAGTTGTTCGCGTTTGAGGCCTTCTGTGTCCAGACTTGTGTCTGCACGCCCCATCACCTCAAGCGCTAGATCGGTTTTAGACTTTAGCAGCCCTGCAACCTGAGGCAGTCGGCTTGCTGTTTCTACAGTGGGCTGCGCTTTGCCGGGTGCAAAAACCACATGGTTCATTTGCTCGGGAGAACCGCCAAACAGATCCGCCAGCATCCTGAAGGGTGCAGTCACCGCCTTTACAATCACGTTGCCCAGCGCCTTGAAAACCACACCGGCAATGCTGAACTGCGGATCGGTCAGGCTGCCGGAAACTGGAAGATCAAGATCTATTTCGCCCTTCAGGTTTTTCAGAATGGACACAGCCAAACGCACCGGCAAGGTGGTTGCATCGGGGCTTTCAACCGCTTGGCCAAATGTCAGTTGATCCAGAAACAATTGGTTGTCAGCCACCAATGCACCGTTTTGTACCGAGTACTTCAGTGTGGTGGAAAGTTTGCCTTTCGCAATGTCGTAACCTGCATACTTGGCGGCATAAGGCGACAAACGGGTCATTTCAATGCCGGTTGCCCGCGCCGTGATGTCGAGGTGCGATTTTGGATTCAGGGGATTGACCTCTCCGTTGATGGAAAGCTTTCCGTCGCCGTCAATGGCGCCTTTCAAAGACAAACGAGAGACCTGCGATTGCGCCTGATTGGAATAACCGCTGAGACTGCCGGTCAGCCCGGTGAGGTTGGCATTGAAGTTGGGCTTCACCAAATTGTCTGAAAAACTGATGTTGCCATTGACCAATTGAATGGTGCCAAAACTGATCTTGGGTTTTGGTTCGGTGGCGGCGGGTGTCGGCGCGGCTTGCGACGGGTTGCCTATCAAAAGGTCTTGAAGGTTCAAGCGACCATCGGCCCCCAACACCAACCTGGCATTCAAGTCATTGAGGGAAATGCCGCCAACAGAAAACAAGGCGGGCTTGTTTGCGGGTTGATCAATGTCAATGTCGTTTAGCGTGAGTGCGGAAAACTTCACCAAAGCGTTGTTGAGCAACTTGTCTTGCAGACGAAAATTCTCTGTGGTCAAACGGCCTTTGAACCGAGTGCTGTTTTCATCGTAGTGAATGCTCAGCACCGTGGTCAATTCACCGCTTGCAATGCGGGCATTGAGTATT
>JBEIKS010000266.1:0-3609 GCA_040379625.1 Burkholderiaceae bacterium | reverse complement strand
TCTGGCAGACCCCACCTTACCCAACATCCTGACGCAAGACTCACCCGCCGTAGAAGCCATGACGGATCTGCGCAAAATACACCCCATCAGCATCACCGGAGACGCCACACTGGAACAGGCCCGCACAACGATGATTGTTTGCGGCGTCAAACTGCTGTTCGTAAAAGGCGCACGCGGGGAATTGTCGGGTTTGATCACGGCGACAGATCTGGCAGGGGAAAAGTCCATTAAAACGGCCACAGTGTCAGCCAGACGGGTCCCTGAGCTCACGGTAGATGACTTGATGACCAAAGCCTGCGATCTGGAATTTCTGGACTACAGCAAGGTTGTAAAGGCCGAGTTGGGGCACATCATTTCCACACTGAAAAGCAGGGGCCGGCAGCACGCGCTCGTCACCACCAGCAAAGAAGGTGGCGACTTCACTGTCATCGGCCTGTATTCGTCCACACAAATTGCACGCCAGATGGGTATTGCCGTAGTGGACCCCTTGAAGGCCTACACGTTCTCACAAATTGAAGCGGCGATCTCCCAAGCCTGAAAACCGGCTCAAACCGTTTGCAACGGCTGAATCAACAACTACTCCAGGGCAAGCCGCAGCGCACCGTTGGTTTGCCCTAACCGGTACGCCAGGTCTTCATTGATGGTTTCCAGCACATGGGCCAGCAGGTTGGGCGATTCGCGGCGCATCAAATCCAGGTTCTCGCGCGACAGGGAAAAAGCCTGAACCTCTCCCACTGCAACAGCATCAGCCGTTCGGGCCTCGTTTCTAAGAAGACCCATTTCACCAAAGCTGACGCCGTGCCGGAAAGACGCCAGACGGACAGCATCTTCCCGCGCATGGTTGAGCCAAATATCTACACGGCCGCACACGACAATGTACATATGCCTGCTTGGATCGCCGCGATGAAAAATATGCTGTCCATCGGCAAACTCACAGTGCTCCAGATTCGACAACAACTGCGCACGCAACTCCTGTGGCACGGCTTGTATCAAGCGCAACTGTTTGCCTTCCGGATCAAACAGGCAAATTTCCGTTTTCGCCTCTTCAGAGCCATGCCGTTTGATCAGGAAATCTTCAGCAAACTCAATGGCTTCATCCAGACTGCGAAAACTCGGCTGCTTGATGGCCTGTTTGAGTTGCAACACCTCAAGGCGGCTCACACGTTGTACATTCTCATTCCAGCCAGACAACACCAGAGCGCCACCGCGTCTGAGCATGTCGCCTTGCAAACGCTCAATGGTTTCACAGCCGGAATCGTCAATTTCCAGCACCTTTCTGGCATCCAGAATGAGCATCTCAGTGTCAGCATCCATCAGCCCCCGAATAACTTTTAGCAACTGCTCTGAGGTGCCGAAAAACAAGGCGCCCTGCAACTCAAAAAATACAACCCGGTTGCTGAACAGTTTCAAGCACTCATTTTGCGCTGCATTGCGCGTCACCACCGAACGCCGGAAAAAAATGGATCCGCAACGGCGAACCACGCTCTGGCTTTGTCGCTGCACAAACACAAAAACAGCGCACAACAAGCCCACGGCCACACCCCAGGCCAAATTGCTCAACAAGGCAGAGGTCAGAACCACCAAAAAAATAATCGGGGTCGAGTGAGGGTCCCTGATACGGCTCATCAATGAAGCAGGTCGCAGCCAACCAAACAGTTGCAACCGCGACCACGCATCCAGCATCACCCAGGACAAATACAACATCACCAGCGAGACCGCCAACTTCGGAATCAGATGCACATACAGCGGCGTGGCCAGAATCAAACCCACCAGCATCAGCGAATGAAAACCCACACCCTTTAAATCCCTGACCCCGGATTGGTAAGCCAGCGCCATCTTCGTGCTTGAACAGGACACTGGCAAACCCCCCAGCACCCCGCCCAAAAAGTTACCTTGCCCCAAAGCAATCAGCAGGTTGCGGGGGTCATGCACAATTTCAGTACTGCGTTCAAAACGGGCGTTGTAAACCAGAGCCTCCAGTGAATTGATGATGGCAATCACCAACGCGTAGGGCAGCGCAAGCAGTACCAGTTGCGGCAGGGTGTCAGGGTGCCCGGCCAAAGCCCAGGCGGACATAAAAAAAGGTGCCTGCGAAGGCACAGAGATAGCCGGCAACGTTGCGCCCAACAAAGGCAGGGAAGTCTCATTGGGCAACAGGCTGTTAATGCCCCAATACGCCACCACACCGGAACACAAACCCACCAAAGACCAATTCAAGGACACCAGATGTCTGGCAGCCCAGTTCATCAAGGCCAGAACCACAACAATGAAAGCCAGCCAAAGCGCGGCCTGTGTGGCAAAGCCGGGCGCTTGCCATAGCGCCACCTCTGGTGGCAGGACAAAGCCGGCGCTGAACAGGCGGAACAGGGTTTTGCTGGCATTGAGCGCCAAACCGATGGCTGCTGCGGAGGCCACGCCGGACAAAACAGCGCGGGGTATAAAGCTGACCAGTCGCCCCACATGGGCATAACCCATCAACATCTGCAGGAGCCCGGACAAAGCGGTGCAGACCATCACGGCCAACAACCCCAAAGCCACTTTTTCAGCCTCAGAGCCAAACGTCTGGCCGTGCAGCAACAAACCCAGCAATGCCGCCAGACTCAAGGTCTGGGCGGGGCGAACGGACGTAAAAATATGCCCGGAATTCAAGCGCAAAGCGACAAAAGCCGTGCTGACCAACACCCCCAGCCAACCCGACGCCACGCCCAGGCCTTCATAGCCGTGACCCAGCATTTGAAACACAATCAGGCCATAGCCAATATCGACAGGCGCAAAGGAGATAGCCAGCGCCCCGGCAGCAACCGCACTTTTACCCAGATTGCCCAAGGCCATGACGGTCTCCTTTGCGCTGGCGAATCAAGGCTGACTCTGCTTGACCGCTTCCACAGAGATCAGCACTTTCACTTCAGGTTTGAATCCCCGGGCAATTGCATAGTCCAGACCGAAATCGGTGCGCTTGAATTCTGCCACCGCATCGGCGCCACACACTTCCGTTTTGGTAAAAGGATGCGGATCGACACAATTGAACATATTGATTTTCAAAGTCACAGGACGGGTAACACCCAGTAAAGTCAGCTCCCCTTCAACACTGACCGGCTTGCCATCCACAAACTTCATGGACTTACCCACATACGTGATGGTGGGAAACTTCTCCGCGTTGAACATGTCAGCCGCTTTTGCATGCTCCGTCATTTTTGGCCAGCCAAAATCTATGCTGCTGGTTTGCATGACCACTTCCATGGTGCCGGTCTGCTTCTGCCGGTCCAATACGATGTAACCTGACGTTTTATTAAACCGGCCACGCCAGAGGGACAAGCCCATGTGATCTGCCTCGAAACTGGGGAAGGTGTGGCTTGGGTCTATCATGAAGGTTGTTTGCGCTTGCGCTGAAGCAGTCGCCATCAAGAATGCCAACAAACAACCGGATATTTGCTTCAACATGAAAACTCCCTATTTTTTTGCACCGGGCGAGGGCGTCATACCCACCACCCTGAATTGAATCACCACTTCGTCGGCCACCAGCGCAGTGTCTTTCCACTCGCCTTCGCCTATATTAAAAAACAGGCGGTTCACCGCAACCTTGCCCTCAAACACAGATTTTCCGGCATC
>JBEIKS010000265.1:0-3648 GCA_040379625.1 Burkholderiaceae bacterium | reverse complement strand
GCCGGGGCCCCTCTAAAAATTGCCAATCTCACGGGAGCAGCCCTTAAAACGCTGGGAGGCAATGGTGCCTTGTCTACCATAAAGCCGTATGATCTCCCGCAGGCTTGGTCGAGAGCGATTTATAAAAACCAAGATCAAGTCGATGGCTTTCAATATGTTTCGAGACACTGCAATACGCATCTGGCAGTGGTGCTGTTCAGTTTATCTAATAGATTTTTAAAAAAAGCAAATCTGACCGCCCCACAGGCGTGGAAACTGCTTCAGGACTGGGTAAGTCATTACCTGACTAAATTCTTGTTCACACGAAAAGACAACACTGAGGTTTATGCAGCATCCTTCTTTTGCGACAGTAAAATCCTGCGGTTCAGGGACGCCAGCGCAGCGCGCAGCGTCTTGAGTTCACGACGCTCTATTTTTAACGCTTTTTGTGTGCTCAGAGGGTTGATGATGTCTGTGAGCCTCTGCTCAATTTCCTCAAACTGTTTTGCATGGTTTTTTCTGTTGGGGAAGAATCAGCCAGCTTTCGGGATGCAGACCTGCAAGCCATCTTGCGCAACACTGGTTTTCAGGGTGTGGACATCGCCTTGCGCCATGATCCATTCGTCGCAACGGTGACCAATGTGGGTCAGCCAGGCCGCATCAGGCGCAATGGTGTTGATCAAGGCATGTGAACAAGTCCAGTCGTTGTGGTTTGCCTTGCCAAGGGCCTGCGAATCTCGCGGCGGGTCTGTGGTGTCCATCGCCAACCCTTGCGGCTTCCAGTTGATTAAAAAATCCAGTGTGGCCGGCGGCAACCCGCAGGTGTCTGTCAGATAGGCAAACCTTGCGCCCTCTGCGCTTTCTATTGCGTAGCCCTGCGTTACTTTCGAGTGAATCAGGGGCAGCGCGGTAAACTTGAGCGAACCCACGGTAAATTCACAAAATTTCTTGATGGCGATGAATTCAAGCAAGCCCGGGTGTTTGTACAGGTCTGCGCAACCTTCTGAATCCGGTGGACCGTAGACCGGCAACTTTTCTCCGACACCCCAGCGCAAATGAAACAGGCCTTGAACATGGTCAGGGTGGTAATGGGTCAGCACAATCGCATTCAAACTGCCGGGGGCAAACCGCTCATGCAAGTCCATCAGACCTGCATCCAGCAATACGCGGGTGTCGCCGTTTTCAATCAGGGCGGAACACGGTCTGCGAACCCAACGGGTATCTTCATTGGCGCGCAAACACGCCAGACACTGGCAGCCATAGCGGGGAACGCCACCTGCGGCACCGGTACCCGTAAAAGTTACTTTCATGAATTCACACACATGATGGCTGCGCCCGATGGCTTTTTATTAATTCCACCAAGGCATTGCCGGCAACACTCAACTCGGTGTTGTTTGCAATTGAAACACAACCGAAATTGCGGGTGCTCAACATTTGATGCCTTGAAATTCTTGCGCGAATATCGTCAATGCTTTCCCGGCCACGTTGTTTCAAACGTTCAAACAAAGTGTCTGGCGCCACCTCAATCTGCACTGGCAACAATTCCGGATAGCGGGAAGCCGCGGTACTTAAATAATCTCTGGAACCATTCACCACCACGGTGACACCCTTGGCAAGCCATTGGTGAATTTCAATGCCAATGCCATACTGCCAGCCATGGCTGAACCAATGCATTGCAAACAACCCGCCCTGCACACGCGATTGAAATTCCGCCTCAGACAACGCCACATGGTTTTCACCGCCGGCCTGCGCCGGGCGGGTAATGTAGCGGTGTGTGAACTGCACCATGACCTCTGCCGCCAGGTGGTCTCTGGCGTATTGCATCAGGCTGTCCTTGCCGCTGCCTGAGGCACCCATGAGGTAAATCAGCCGGTTAGACAATTGCAGCCTCGCGGTTTGCAGCATCTGCAAAACAGGCACTGTACACAGACCGCCCCCGTGACCACACGCGCTCCACATGGGGGAAGTCATCAAACCAACGCACGGCTATCAGGTCTGCGCGCTGCCCCACAGCAATGTTGCCCCTGTCATGCAAACCCGCCGCCCTTGCGGGGTTGGAAGTTACCAAAGCCACAGCCTCGCAAACATCAATGTCGGTGAGCGAGGGTAACTTCAATGCAGCCGGCAACAAAGCGGCGGGAGAATAATCGCCGCACAGGCAATCGGCCACGCCGTGCATCACGGCATCGAGTGCGCGCATGGAACCAGACTGCGATTTACCACGCAAAACATTGGGCGCGCCGAACAGGGTATGCAAGCCGCTTGCTTTAGCAGCCAATGCGGTTTCCAGGTTGATGGGGAATTCGGAAATGGTGGCACCCAGGGCTTTGACCACACCGATTTTTTCAGGGGTGTCGTCGTCGTGGCTGGCAATGGCCATACCCTGCTGCACGGCAAGCGCAGCCAGATTTTGCATGCGCTCGTGCCCACCCTGCGAGCTCAACAATTTCTGTTTCAACATTGCATCGAATTCGTCGTGGGTTTTGTCATAGGTTCGCATTAAAAAACTGCGGTAGGCCTCAACACTTTTGAACTGACCTTGCCCCGGCGTGTGGTCCATAAAGGAAATCAGATGTGCATCGCCCTGAATCAATAAATCGCTGAGCAATGAAACGGCGCTTTCATCCGTTACCTCATAGCGCAAATGCACACGGTTATCCACCAGTGCAAATTGCCCCCAGGTATTCACAGACCGTGCAAGTTCAGCGGCAAACTGGTTGTTGCGCACACCCAGTTCATGGTTGGCAAACGAAAGGGAATGGTAAATGGTGGTGACGCCGGCAGCGGCATTGCGCTTGTCGGCTTGGGCGCAAGCAAACTTGACGGGGAAATTGACGCCGGGGCGCGGCTCCACTTCTTTTTCCAGTGCATCGCAATGCAAATCCACCAGACCGGGCATCAGCAGGCGCCCTTGCAAGTTAACTTCAACCGCACCAGAACAATTCGCAGGGTCAATGGCGGAAATAATGCCGTCTTCAATCAGCACAGACACGTCATTGTAAACATCGTCTCGAAACACGACACCAGCGTGGGTCAGTAATTGTCTGTGACTCATTGCATTGACTCCAAAGATACTTCCAGATTTTTGATTTGTTCCAACTCAACCACATGCTCAGCCAAACGACCGACCAAGGCAGGATGATGAAAAATTGCCAACATCGCCACACCCTCTTCCTTGATGATTTGCAGCAACTCAAGCACACGGTCGGTGGTTGAACCATCCAGGCTTGCGGTGGGCTCATCAAGCAACAGCAAGCGGGGCCTGGCGATCAAGCCCCTCGCCAAATTAATGCGCTGTTTCTCTCCCCCGGAAAACGTAGCGGGCGGTACTGCCCACAAACGCTGCGGCACATTGAGCAACTGCAACAAGTCGCCGGCTTTTTCAGCGGCCTGCTGCTGGGAACAGCCTTTTCTGAGCAAGGGTTCAGCCACAATCTGCAGCGCGGTTTTTCTGGGTAGGCAATGCAGAAACTGGGTTACAAACCCGATTTCAGATTCGCGCAAGGCGAGAATTTCACTGTCTGCAGCGGCCGCAAGATCCCTGACCATCCCGTCTTGCGAACGAAACAGAATACGTCCGGAAGAAGGTAGATACGAGCGGTAAACACACTTGAGAACAGAACTTTTTCCTGCGCCCGTCGGACCGGTCAGCGCTGTCAGTTGCCCGGG
>JBEIKS010000264.1:0-3651 GCA_040379625.1 Burkholderiaceae bacterium | reverse complement strand
GACTTCGCCATCGCCAGACAACGCAATGGCCATTCAAGCGCTGCACAAGCCATTTTCAGGGCTTGCAGAATTCGCGTTCGCCCAATTTTAATGACCACCGCAGCCGCCATTCTAGGCGCTGTTCCACTGGCAGTGGGCGTTGGCGACGGTGCCGAGTTGCGGCAACCGCTGGGCATCGCCATTGTTGGAGGCTTGATGGTCAGCCAGTTGCTGACGCTCTACACCACACCCGTGGTCTACGTGCTGATGGATAAACTGCGACACCGGCCGAAACGGCAAAATGAAGCCAACGGCACCCCTAATTTTTTGGAAGGCCAACACACTTGAAACACGCTGCCCGCTTGCCCTGTGGAATTCGTTTTATTTTGATGGCTGCACTGTGCTGTATCAGTGCCTGTTCGCAAACACCGGTTTATCAAACACCGAGCACGCCTGCCACAGGTGAATTCAAATCGGCGCTGGTGTGGAAGCAAAGCCCGGCAGACACAGAGGCCCCAAAGCTGACCGCGCAATGGTGGACCTTGTTCAACGATGAAACACTCAACGCCTTGCAACAGCAGGTCAAAGTCAACAACCAGTCGCTCAAGGCAAATGCAGCCCAATTACAAGTGGCTCAGGCTGCACTTCAAGCAGCACGCGCGCCTTTGCTCCCCAGCCTCACCATCAACGCTGCAGCCAATCGAAGTGCCAACAGTTTTAACAGCCCCCGGGGTACGTCCTACTCGTTCAACGGTGCCGCTGCGAACTGGGAAATCGATTTGTGGGGAAGGCTGTCAGGGCAGGCGGATGCAGCGCAAGCCAATTTGCAAGCCTCCGAATTTACACTGGCTGCGGCGAGGCTTTCAGTTCATGCCGCTGTTGTGCAAACCTATTTCGCCCTGAGGTTTACCGAAGCTCAAATCGCCTTGTTGGAGCGCAGTGTTCAAGCTTATGAAAAATCGCTGGAACTGACCCGCAACCGACATCAAAGCGGTGTGGCCACGCTTGCGGATGTGGCGCAGGCCGTTGCGCAACTTAAAACCACGGAATCGCAAACCCTGGCGCTGAGAACCCAACGCACACAACTGGAAAACGCCTTGGCAGGTTTGGCAGGCAAGGCGATGGCGGACTTTACTTTGACCCAAGCCGGTAAATTGCCCGAAATACCTGCTGTGCCCGCCTTGCTACAATCTACATGGGTTGAACGCCGCCCTGATATTGCCGCCGCGGAGCGGCAGGTTGCAGCGGCAAACCATCAGCTTGGCGTTACCCGGGCAGCCTTCTTTCCCACCCTGACATTGTCAGCCACCGGCGGCTACCGCGGCCCCTCCTTGGGCGACCTGATCGCAGCGCCCAACCAGGTGTGGTCCATCGGGCCTTTGCTGTCTTATGCCGCCTTTGACAATGGCCTGCGGCGGGCTGCCAACGCCCAAGCGCTGGCGAACCTAGAACTGGTCACCGCAAACTACCGCCAAACCGTTCTTACCGCCCTGCAGGAACTCGAGGACAATTTGGTTGCGGCCCACCACTTGCGCGAACAGGCATTGTTGCAGTGGCAGGCAAAAACCGCTTCAGAAGAAGTGCTGCGCATCTCGATGAATCAGTACAAGGCGGGTACCGTCAGTTATCTCAATGTGATGACCGCACAAACAAACGCACTGAACGCTGAATTGGCATGGCTGAATCTTAAAAACCTGCAACTTGCGGCTACCAATACCTTGCTTAAAAACACCGCGGGTGCCTTGCCGCCACAAAATGACGCGGACGCAAAGTGAGGCGGCGAACAATCAATTAAGTAGGCAGTGTTTAAACTTGATCTGAGTGAAGCGTGCACACCCCGAACTGCGCGCAGTCTTCAGAGGCAGGAAACATCATGAACGATTTAATCAGAGCCATGCTTTGTTGCGCAGTTTTTAGCTTGGGTTCCCACAGTGCAATCGCACATCCAGCAGGTCAGCATAATATGCCTTGCGAACACATGGGGGACTCAAAAATGATGCAAAAACACCTTGAAGAACATCACAAAGAGAGCGCTGCCAAAACCACTGAACGCAAGGAAGAAATAAAGGCTGGCACGTCGGCACCTACAACGCAGAAATCTGCGCCCAAGCCAAGCGACAAACCGATGCCTTGATCAAGGCCTGTGTTTTAAAGGGCATTTTTATGATGCAGGTGATGCGCCGTTTATACAGGTTGCCTTGAACGCTGCGGCAAGGCTTCATTCGTTTTCTGGTTCATTGAATGCAGGGGGGCGTGGCATTTCAGGCATTTGTAAACATGGCCTTTAGCTATACGCGCGTGCCTTTGCGCACCAAGCCAGAAAACCTTGCCTGTGCAGTTGCAGGCATAAGCGTGCCGCCAAACCTTGCGTCTCTGAATGTTGCTGACATCAAACGAATGTCTGGCTTTGGCAGGCAGGCCAAACAAGCCCATAACATGCTTCCATTCAGCCCCATGCGGCTTGATGCGGCTGCCGTAAACATAATAGGCACACAAATGAGCCACTTCATGCCCCACCACATCATTGAGCACTGCAACCGTATTTTCTTTCAAAAGCACCAGATTCAGGGCAATTCTGTGCTCATTCAAATAAGCCATGCCCGCTGCAGTGCCCCGGAGGTGAAAACCCAATTGCGGTGCGGAATACTTGTGCAATCGTGGGAAAAACTCGCAGGCCAGTTGCCAATAAGCGTTCAGGGCATCGGTGGCCTGCGAATGCAGCGCATCATCAATTGTCATCTGAAAAGTTCGGTTCAATGGGTCTAGGCGTATTTAAATCCACGCTCACTGAATATTCTGTTCGGTGCACTTAAGAGAATCAGTGATCTTGCTGCTTCGCTGAATTTGCCCCATGACCCGCAATCTTTTCTGAGAACGCAAACAGCACGCCGGTGATCACAAAGGTAACGTGAATAATCAGCATCCAGGTGATTTCCTTGTCCTCCTTGGTTTCCAGGTTGTAGAAAGCGCCCAACAAATTTAGGCTGGACAAGGCAACCAGCGAGCCGATCAGCTTTAGTTTCAAGCCGCCGAAATCAACATCACCCATCCACTTAGGACGGTCCGGACTGCGCTGAGCCACACCAATCACAGACACAAAGTTCTCATAACCGCTGAAAATAACAAGAATCATCAGGTTGGCCATTAACGTCATGTCAATCAGGCTCAGCATGCCCATGACAAACTCGGTTTCACTCATGCTCCAAAACGTATGCGCCAAATGGGCCGAGTGCTGAAGAAACTTTCCCGCCAACGCCACTTGAGCCAGTACCAACACCAAATAAAAAACAGCCAATATCCAGCGGCTCCCGAAGATGACACGCTCCAGTGTCTCTTCCAAAAAACCCGCCAAACCGTGCTGCTGCCCGCCGCTGTGTTCTTTTTCGTCTGCGTTTTTGTCCATGTTCAAGCTGTCATTTCTTCCAGATCGGATTTGATCACTTCAATCAAGTCATTCACGGTGGTGACAAGGTGACGCTGATTTCTGGGGTCAAGCACATTAAACAAGGTGCAGAAACCGAGCAGACCCAAGTTTTCGTAGGTGCGCTTGCTGTGCGATTTCAACGTAGCCGTAATGAATTTTTTAAGGCCCATGGTTTCTTGCTTGACTTCAGCGCAAGCGTCCTTCATTTCCTCGACGCTCTCGTAACGGCGGCTTTGGTCGAGCACGCG
>JBEIKS010000263.1:0-3656 GCA_040379625.1 Burkholderiaceae bacterium | reverse complement strand
CGTGCTGTGCATGACAGGCACCACGGCTGGCGTGTACCTGTGATTTCGACGGTTTCGCCCAGGGGGCCGCAGGGGCGTTGTGTAATTCTGCGTGGGGTTCAGCGGGACCCGTTGTTGCTAGAGTTTTTTACGGATCAGCGCTCGGGGAAGGTTGTGGACTTGGGGGCGGACTGCCGGATGCAGTGGACTTTCTGGAATCCGAAGGCTCAGGAGCAATTGCGGGTATGGTCTGAGGTTGAGTTGTTGCTTCAGGGGCCTGCGGTGGACCAGGCGTGGTCAAGGGTTCCGGCTTATGCGTGGCGCGATTACGCGACAGCAACAGCTGGAACCGCTGAGGTGGACATGGCGCAGGCCCGGAGCAATTTTGTATTGGGCCGGGCTTTGGTGACTGGGGTTGAGTTTCTGCGTTTGTCCAGGGAGGGACATGTGACGCTTGAATTTTAGGCGGTGCCGGGTTCTGTGTTTGTCGGGTATGCCACGGGTATTTTTTTAATGTTTGCCATGACTTCGGTGAGCATGTAAAACAGTACATAGTTTGACGGGCTGCGTCGCAAGCCGAGTCGGCAAACAATGTTTGAGGGCTCTCGCATCAGGATTCCGAACTGCCTGAGGCCAGCCACGGCGGAAATCTTTAGCATATGCTCCAAGATGTTTGGGCGATGCTTGAGCAACTCGCCCTCGAGCGGCTCAATCCTGCGTTTATAACAGTTGCGCACCATTAATTTTATGGACTCTGCTCTTTCCTGGTTGAATCGTTCAGTCAATTCCTGATCAAAAGACCCCTTCGGATCGATTTGCTTGTTAAGGGTATCAAGAAGGTCGGTGTAGATTTTTTTTAAGTGCTGTCCAATCACCGGCACTTCATCAAACGCTCGCATCGCGGTGACGTAATTGTTGGTACCGGAACTCAGGATTCCTACGAAGTTATTAATTTCTCGGGGGTTTTTTACACCATTTGATATTTGATGTTTTCCGCTCATCATTGATGCTGATATCAAGGCTGAATAATAGTCTGCAGACAGTATGCAGCGCTGGATGTGAACCGCCGTACTGGTTTTTAAGTCTTGTGCCTGAGGTTCGACTTCGTCGGACCATTTATTCAGCGCCTGCGTGATCTGGCCCATCGTGCCTTGTGTTTTGGAAATTGAAGGCCATTTGGAAAATGCCACCATCGCCATTTCAAAACTGTTTTTTTCTTTTTCTTCCCGGGGTTTGAGATTGAGCGTGCCATGCGCTGTTTCTTTTCGGAAGGTCCACGTTTCAACACTTGAAACCAGACTGAACAATTCAGGCAGCGACATGTTTTTCAGAACAGTCTGAATGCGTTCTTGACGCGTTTGCTTTGTTTTTTTCTGCTTATCCAGTTTGTTGATGAAAGTATTCAAAGACTGGTCAATCAGCTTCGTACCTTCTTGTTCGTTGTGACTTTGCTGGTTTGATTTGTTGTTTTCTATGGCTTGCTGAATTAACTCAAGATCGTTGATGCCCGCTTCCTCTGGTTTTTTAACGACTGCTTTCGGTTTTTTTGAAACGGGGCGGGTCTGCAACGTTGCTGGTTCTTGCGGCGCAGGTGTTGCGGGTGCCGATACAGTTGGCTCAGCGCTTGGAGTCTCGCTCCGAACCTGTGTGGCGGCTTCATCCTTTAACCGGTAATACTCTTTGGCCATGCGGTTGATCAGTTGAACGCCCGGGCTGTGCTCGCTGATTGCACCCAAAATCAGTTTAAGCGCGCAGAACCGACCGCTCATCAATTCCAGCAGCGCATGGCTTTCCTGCGGTGCAAGCGTTTGAAAAAAACGCGACACTCCAGTGCCCAAGTGTTCATTCCAGGCCAGCAGGTTTTCTCCGGTGTAGCGGTTTAGCAACTGGTTGGTCCGCTCAAGGGGCTGCAGTGTCTGTTCTACAACATCACTGAGTTGCCAGAGGCTTTCCAGCACTTCGTCTGCGCGCATGTCTGCTTGTGCCAGTTTGAATGGCTCAGAGGCGGTCAGGCTTTCTTTTTGAACAGACGGCGCCAGGTTTCTGGAAATGCAAAGTTGAACAGCTTTGTAAGCCTCTACAAGGGTGCTGGTTTTCGGGGAGGGGAAGCGGGTTGGATCACTGTTTTGGCCGGGTTGAAAATCGCAGGCCAAAGGGTTGAGACGTGACTGGGTAGTGGGGGTCGCGTTAAGCATTGTGTCGTATCGGTATAGGTTGGGACTATTGAGTGACCGTTTGCGCCCGTTTGTTCAATTTCTTGGTTCTGTTGGCCCTATGGCACTTTCACCAAAACTGAACTTTCCTTCATGAAACGGGTACTCATGAGAATCAAGAACTCGGCGTCCCTCCCAACATGTCCGCTCGTGCGCAATTAAAATGCGAGGCTTTGAACACAGTCGCCTCAGAAGTAACGCAGCCAGTCATTCAGAAAATCGAAGCGCTGCCCAGGCTTGTGGTGCTGGAGTCAGACAAACCGGAGAACATGCCTTGGCCAAAGCTCAGGCATTTTTTTACCCATTGCACTGCCGATGAACGGCAGGCCACCGCACTGCTGCTGTTAAAAACCCCGAAAGGTGCGCATGCACTTGCTGATTTACACCGGGCCGGGCTGCTTGATATTTCGAAGTTTTTTCCGGGGCAGGTCGGGGTTTTGACGGCGCTGCAATGGTATTGCCAGACGCCTTGTGCCGTTGAAAACCTGAAAGCGGTACCCGGCGATTATTCGTTGTCCATGGCGATGTACTCCCAGCATTTGAGCATTATCCGTTCCCTGCTTTCTGTGGGTCTGGATGTGAATGCCCACGGCCACGCAGAGCCTTCGCCTTTGGAAATGGCACTGCTGTCGGGTGCAGCGCCTGCGTTGGTGTCTGCTTTGCTGGCGTGTGGCGCCAATCCGGTGGAGCTGTGCCGCGACCCTTTGCGCAACCTCAGTGAAGCGCAAGCCTCAGTCGCGCTAGCCTCTTCCGAGACCAAGTCGGCAAACAATTGTCTGGCGCTGGCCGGGCGTGTGGGGTCTGCTGAAGTGCTTGGCTTGCTCACAGAAAGTGCCTTTGAGCGTTTAAACACGGGCGTGCATGAAAAAAAGGAAGTGCTCAATGCGCTGGTTCAGGTTGCGTTTTCTGAAAATCGCCTGGATTTGTTCAACCGGGCATTTTTGAGTTTGTCTGGTTTCAAGAACAACGCCATGATGAAACGCTGTTGCCTCATGAATGCCGGGCTCATCACGCCTGAGGTCATGTCTGAACTCATGATCATGCAACGTTCCCTGCGCTCGGAAAACTCTTTAATGCCGCGTTTCAGTTTCTGGCAAAAAAGAACTTACTTCCGCTTGCTCAACGATCTGGCCGAGGCTTGCCTTTACCGCGCCAGCTCCCAGACCTTGCTTTTGCTGATGTTGGCAAGGTTGAACAAATAGCCGCGCAATCTCGGGTGCTTCAGCTCCGAGTCAAGCGGCTAGAATCTGATTAAATCCTAAAAAACTGGATATAATACCAGTATGGCAATCACCGGCATCAAAACCAAATTCCACCCCGATGCAGTTCTGGCAGAAACACTAAGCCAGTGGATAGGTTGCGCCCGTGTTATCTACAATGCCAAGTGCGACGAAGACAAATACCTTCGTATATACGCCAGAAAGTATCTGCCTGTGGGCACTTGGCCGAAACCAGACCAAACGT
>JBEIKS010000262.1:0-3661 GCA_040379625.1 Burkholderiaceae bacterium | reverse complement strand
CTGATTGTTGCCTGCAGCGCCGGCATTTTTTGTCTTTCTTGCCGGCGGCATGTCTGTTTTTACCTTCTCTGGGTTGGGGCAACGAGGGCAAACAAATACCTGCCTTGCTGGACTTGCAGCGCGGCAATGAACGTTTCCAGATTGATCTCGACAGTTTCGAGGGTTACCGAATGGCGGCGTATTTGTTGCGCGATATTCATTCGGGTCAGCAGGGGTTTCCCGACCCTGACCTGTTGCGTCTGGCTGCGTGGTCTCAGGCCGTGATGGCCCAGTCTGTGGCTTACACAGCCTTTCGCGTCACCTCTGGTTTGCGAACAAGGCAGACCAATCAAGGCATTGAAGGGGCTGCGCGAAATTCAAGACACCTGCCTGACGAGCAAGGGCGTTTTTTTGCGATGGATGTGGAACCCGTGGGAAGTCAGGTTGAACAACTGGCCACAGCACTTGTTCGGGCGGGTTTCGGCGGGGTGGGTGTGTATGAGCGGCATGTTCATTTTGATGTGCGTGAGACGCCTGTACTATGGCGCAGGAACCGTCTGCCTTGGTGAGTGCAAAAACCTCTGCTAACCTTCGCCCAAGCATAATTTTATTCAATGGGTGAGTGATGTCTGATCTGGTGGTGGTGACGGGTGCTTTTGGCGTGGTTGGGCGTGCTTTGTGTACGCGGCTGGAGTTGGCCGGCTATGGTGTTTTGATGGTGGACAGTCAGCCCGAGGTGCCTGCCGACTGGCCTGCATCGCTGGAGTCGCAGCGTTGTGTGCGTGGCATCGATTTGCGAAATGCGCAAGACACAGCCGCCGCCTTCAATGAAGCCTTGGGTGATTTGGGTGGTGCCTACGCCTTGGTGAATCTGGCGGGCGGGTTCGCATTTGAAACCGTCCACGGCGGCAAGGTAGACACCTGGGACGCCATGTATGAAACCAATTTGAAAACCGCAGTCAATGCAACCCAGGCAGTGTTGCCGTTTTTGTTGGAGCGCAAGCGCGGACGCATTATTAACGTGGGTGCGGGCGCGGCGCTGAAAGCGTCTGCCGGTATGGGGGCTTATGCGGCAGCGAAAGCGGGTGTACAGAAATTGACGGAAGCACTGGCCGACGAGTTGAAGGCGAAAAACATTCAGGTCAATGCCTTGATGCCCAGCATTCTGGATACGCCGCGAAACCGCGCAGACATGCCGGATGCAGACGTCTCAACGTGGGTGACCGCCGATTCCCTGGCCAAGGTGATTGCGTTTTTCTTGTCCGCAGCCGCAGCAGATATTACCGGTGCGTGTTTGCCAGTGAATGGTCGGGTGTAATTTTTTGTTTGTGTATGTCAGAGGTATTGCCGAAAAAACGCGGTGGTTTCCCGTGTAATTTCGTAGAGGTATTTTTCGTGCGCAATTTCCTCTGGCGAGCAGTTCAAGGCGTGGTACTCAAAGAATTTTGGAGCCGATTGGTTCAGCTTTTTCAAGGGGACTGTGGGGTGTTGTGGGGTTGTCCACGCCATAACGCCACCTTGAACCTTTTCCAGTGTATTGGCAGGGGAAAACCTGAGCAGGCTGGTCCAGGCAGCCAGAAACTGCGGGCTGCTGTTCAGGTTCGACAATGTCGGTGTTTCAAAGCCTTCCTGTTTTAGCAGCGACACCACTTGTCTGGGGTTTGCGCAGTGTTTTCCCACCGGTGTGGGCGCAAGTGCGACCGTGGCCTTGATGTCTTTGTGTTGCGCTGTGAACCGCAGTGCGCGGTGCGCACCCAGGCATGCACCCCATATACCCACCCGGTTGCCGTCGACCCCCACCATTTTCCGCAAGTGCGTGTGTACCGTGCCCAGCGTCCGGATCTGCAACTTGAGGTCGAACTGTTGCCTGGGTGCCCCTCCGCTGTTGCCAAAGTAAAGATGGTCGAATTGCAGCACTGCAAAACCTGCATCAACATAATGTTGCGCGTAGGTGCGGCAGACCGCGTGCTGGGTACCTGAAAATCCGCAGTCCATGACGATGGCGGGGCAGTACTCGCGCTTTTCAGGCCAATGTATTTTGGCGTGGATGCGAAACCCACTTTGCGCAATGTGCAGCGTTTCTTCTGTACATTTTGCAATGGCCCGCAAGCTGAGGGCTTGAGCGCCTGGGTGGGAGCGGTTCATCGGATTCACACCTCGTGGACAAACAGGTTGCGGTCGAAGCGCACCTGCGGATGAAATACACCGTCAGGGGCACGCTCACCGGCTGCAATAATCATCACTGGAAATGCTTCGCTGGTCAGGTTCAACAGTTTATTGACCCTGCTTTCATCAAAACCTTCCATGGCGCAGGTGTCGAAACCGTGGGCCCGGAAGGCCAGCATCAAGTTTTCGCAAGCCAGCGCCGTACTTTTTGCCGCCCACAGGCGCAGTTCGGACTCTGTAAACGGACCTCTGGGCACCGGGTAAAGCAAACCACCCACTGCAAACGCCGCCTTCTTGGCCAGCGCAAAGGTGTTGAGCGGGCCTGATGCGTAGTGGATTGGAATGAGCTTGTAGTAGCGCTTGACGATGGTGGGAATGTCTGGAGTGGGCCATTCGTCGAGCATGCGCTTGGAAAATTCTGCGATGCGATCGGTGCGGGCCACCACCACAATCAGTTCGGCAGCGGTTTGTGCCGCCATCTGGCTGAAACAGATTTTCACCAGCTTTTTCTTTTTGGCTTCACTTTTAACCACATAAAAATCCCAAGGCTGAAGACCGGAAGAGTTCGGTGCCAGCAAGGCCATGTCTATGCAATCGTTGAGCACCTCTGCTGGAATCGGCTTGTCCGTGAACTTGCGAACTGAGCGGCGGCTGATCACTACTTTTCGAAACTCTTCCGTCTTGATGGCGGGTGCAGGTTCGAAATAGCGTTCCTTGCCGTCCACCACGATGGTTTTCAGCGGGGGCGTGTCTTTTTCAACCGTCGCTTTTTTAGTGCGCGGCGCTTTTTCTGGTGCGTTCATGTTGTGTGAGTCGAAGAGGGGAGGTCAGAAGTGCCCCCACAGCATTGGTGTGAGGGCGACTTTTCAGCAGGCAGACATTGCCGCTTCAGCAATGATTACTTGGCGCGTTTATCGAAGTATTCATCGTAGCGGGCAACAAAGTCTTTGGGTGCCAACGGCAGGTGGCAGCCGCGGCAAGCCACTGGGCTGTCGCTGGAGGCCTTGCCGTCAGGCAGGTAGGCTGAGTAAATCCACTCGCCGTTTTTCAGGCTTTCAGGCGCATTTGCACCCCAGCCTTTGTCCTTGCCCATGACAAACACCTTTGCAAGGTTGCCGCGGTTCAGTGTGCCATCGGCATTCGGCGTTGCGCTGTAAATTTCCATGACAAACTGGGTGCCATAGGGGAAGCCGGCTTCACGTGTGGATTGGCTGTGACCTTTCGGATTCACATAAATTTCACGAATTTGCTTTGCTTCAGCTTTTTGAATGTTGGAGAGGAATTTCGGCCAGGTTTTGTAGTCTGCCGGCAGTGCCAGTTCGCCGTCATTGAGCGGAGGGGGTGGGGGTTGCATCATTGAACACGCACCTGCTGCCAGAGAAATAGCCAAACCCAGAACGATTTTTTTCATGTTTTTAATCTCCTAAAGGAATTTTTGTTGATTCATGTGCTGAAAAGATACCGCCATTCGGGGGTATCTCGCAATGAGAATCTGTTTCATGCGCCAATTCTGATG
>JBEIKS010000261.1:0-3691 GCA_040379625.1 Burkholderiaceae bacterium | reverse complement strand
GGTCAGGTGTGGGCGAGGTTTTAAGGGCTGCAACGCGTGCAACAAGTGAGTCATTCATGGGTGTTGTCCTTGGTAGTCAAAACAACTGTATGAACGCTCTCTTCGGTACGGTTAGCAAGTTGAGCTTCGCGTTTTTGGCGGTCCAGCAGGCGAATTGCGCCTTGGGCCAGGATTGCACCGACGACTGCCATTGGGCTTGGCTCGGCGGGTATGTTTTGTTGTGGGGTGTGTTTTGGGGCGGTCATGCAGGTTCATACCGCCGTAGGGGGGTGTTTTTCTCAGATAGGGCAGTGCTTTGAAGCCCAAAACTGCGCCCACGTGCAATGTCAGAGGGGGGTTGAAGGGGGTATTTGGGCAATTTGGCTGCATCCTGTGCCCGCCCGTGGCGGGCACAGGATAACTAAGGAGCACAGAATCACAAGATCACTGAGTACGCTGAGCACAGCAAAAATTTTATAAGCTATTGATTTAAATAGGAAAAGTGATTTTTTGATGCAATATTTTGCGCATCTGAATTACTTTGAAAGCGATGAAAATAATTAACTCAACATCTGAGTTACCTATATTAGACGAGCACTGGGTGTCAAAAGCACTGCTTTAATCATGGCGAGTTTGAGTATTTGGCCCTAGAATTTGGGCACTGAAATCGAAAACCCAAAGGAAAACCAAATGTCCGCTGCATCAAACGCCAAAAAGATCTCCAAGGGCCAAGAAAAGGCCAAAGCGCTGCGTGACAGCTGCTGGCCAGACCTGGACGATGAAAAGCTCTGGAACCGAAAGCTGGTGAAGGGCTTCACCACCATCCCCCGCACGATGCCCTTGATCATGAACATCATCGATTCGCTGACCAAGAACAAACCGGCAGGCATGGTCTATTTCGTTTTGTGGTGCCGCACTTTTGACGAGTCACTGTTAGCAATCGACAACCCGATGACCTTGGCGTTTGAGTCCGGATTTACCGGCGAGAGGGCATTGAGCACCTGGAAAGACCGGATGCGCTCCTTGGTTGAGCTGGGCTTTATCGATGCCAAGGAAGGCCCCACTGGCGCGCACCACTATGTGTTGCTCTTCAACCCACACAAGGTGGTGTGGGACCTGAAGGATCGCATTCAGGAGGGCATGTTTAGGGAGCTGCAGACACGTGCCATAGCTATTGGCGCAAGCGACATGGAACCCGCAAAGCCTGCAGAAGACAGCAACCCAACATAACCGTAGCGCCACCACAGGCACATAAATGAAAAGAGACAAATATGAAAAAAACATGGGAAAACGACAGTTGTGAAGCAGTCCAGTCCTACTTCACGGTGTATCGCGTGCCGGCTGCTGCAGCGTTGTGGTGTGGCATCGAGCCAGGTGAAGTGGAAGAACATCTGGCACTGTCCACGGAAGTCGCAAGGGGCGTTTTGAAGCACCCATACATCAACTGCCTCGAACCGAGGTGCCGGGCGATCCACGACGCAATCGTGACTGGACTTCTTCCTTACAGCAGGGAGAACGGAAAAGTCGTGCCCAAAGAAGAACACGTTGCCCCAGAGCGACGTCACATTTCTCGGCAACACCTCAAGGACTGGATTGCGGCGCAGTTCCCGTCTGACAAGCCTAAGTTCCTGTTTGACGAAATCGAGCGCAACACCCATACAGCCATCAATAAAGATGCCTACCAGGCATTGCAAGCCGAACGCGATGGATTACGGGCACGACTTGAAAAAGCTGCCGATGAGTACCGTAAGTTGAGGAGCGAGCGTGACGAGTTGGTTGTCGAAAAAGCAAAACTCACTGAACAGATTAAGCCCGCCAAAGAACTTGGGCTCAGAGCTGAGACCACTTACCTGAACATCATCGGTGGAATGCTGAACTTGTTCCTGATGAAAAGCCCTGCAGGTAAAGCACATTCGGTGTTCTCAAACCAAGCATCTGTGATTGAAGCACTAGTTATTAACTTTGGGAACCAGCCTGGAATCTCAAAACGAGGGCTTGAAACCAAGTTCGCAGATGCCAAGAAGAGCCTGGACCCGTAACCCAAATACATACCCTGCTACCGCAGTTGCGGTAGTGCTTGCCGCATTTGCGGTGATTTCATGAAGTAACCCCGGTCCAATGGCTTCATGTAAACGAAAACGAAAAAGGTGATGACATGTTGCAACTCGAAGACGGACAGGAAAATACTTCATACACGACTGCCATGCGCAGTCCCCGCATCATCCGCGATGCGGCCAACGACCCTTACTTCCGGGCTGCAATCAATGCAGCCAAGACCCGCACATACAGAGCAGCGGTTTCTGCCCGGCTGAGCACCTCGGAGCGGGAAGACCTGTATCAGGAAATCTTGCTTGACCTTCTCGAACGTGAGGCTCAATTCAATCCCGAGAAGGGCAGCCCCGGAACATTTACCGGTTTTGTGTCCGAGCACCGAACCGCCGAATTTCTCAAGGCCCGCAAGACAGACAGAGAGCGCTTGACCTTTGCCTCGGGTGAAGACGTTGACACGCTGGAGATTGTCAACATCAGCCAAGTACGACAAGGAATGGACCAGATGCAGGACGCGGCAAATGACGACGATGCTGCGCCGATCGGTTCAAGTGGATCAAATCACCGATCTCAATGGTTTGATGGGGACGACGATCTCTTTTCAAACTCCAACACTCTCCACGACCTGGAGACAGCACTGGCGCACATGAGCGAAGAACAAGCCGAACTCTTGGACTTGCTTGCTTCGCACCAGGACCTACCCACGGCATCCAAAGCCTGCGGTATGTCTACCGCCACCTTCTACCGCCGCGTCGCCGAACTGCAAATGCACCTTCGCATGTTCGGTATCAGGACTGCCGCCTGACCGATCGCGGGGTGGCTGAGAAAAACGCCCACCTCGCTCAGTAAAAACCTTTAACACCTGCAAACTCCGCGCCCCCTTGGGCAGCGGTGGTAGGCCAACTCACGCCCGGAGATTTGATGAATTACAAAAACGACCTAATTGAAACCTCACGCAGCCACTTGGGTCTGGGTGTGGATATTGGCCGCGCAGCGTTGCAGCCGGTTTACGTCCCTATTGAAAAACTGTCGGAGGCCAATCTGTGTGACTGGGTGGCTAGTGCGCTGGTTGGCCATTGCATTCAGTACCACGAGGGCCTGCTGCTGCGCGATCGCTCTGAGACAAGTAGCGACCTGACCACCAAAGATCGCGCACGAATTCACTCCGTCGCACGGCGCGCCTGGATCGCCTGTGAACTTGGGCTGGTTCACCTCTTTAGCCAAAAGGTGGGCGATGACCACTACCGATACATGGCCATGCGCTCCAGTTCCCCTCTGAAGCCCCCCGAAATCCGTACCCAGCTGCGTATCGCGCAGATGGCTCCAAGCAACCCAAAGCCCCACTGAAAGAAAGAGCACCCATGACGCCCGAACCAGAAGTGCTGGATGAAATAGGCCAGCTTTACATGAATGAGCTGGACAAGCTCCCGCTGCAAGACCTTGACCGGATGATCAAACAGGTCACTGCTGCCAAAGACACTGCCGCTTTGTACCTCAACGCATTGCAGTCCACCTTGCACAGTCGCTTGGGTGGTCATGCCCAACAGCTTCGCCAAGAGGCTGGCAAGTCCACCGGCACTGTGCGCTTTGAGGTCGATGGCTACATGGTCGTCGCCGATTTGCCTAAGCGCCCTGAATACAACCAGGTCAAGCTCAAAGAAGC
>JBEIKS010000260.1:0-3699 GCA_040379625.1 Burkholderiaceae bacterium | reverse complement strand
AGTTGATGTAGGACATGTTCCAGTCGCCGTCCAGCGACAAAAAACCGTCCTCGATGTTCTCCAGTATCAGATGCAGCCGCTCTTCGGTTCTGACCAGCGTTGTGGCCAGAGAACTGCCTTGCGCACTGCCCAACCAGCACACGTTGCCGCTGCTTTTAACGGCCGTCCAGTGGTAGTTAAGCAGGCCGCCTTTGGGGTGGCGCAAGCGAAACTCACCCTCCAGCCGCTCGTCGGTGTTGCCACAGCGGTTCAGCAGGCTTTTGAACAAACCCAGGTCTTGTGCGGCCACCCATTGTTCAAGCGGGGCGGTCACCATGCGCGCCTTGCTGCTTTGAAACAACTGCGGCAGTGCGGCGCTGGTTTCAAGGATGTTGCCATTGAGTGTGGTGGTGACCACAAGGTCTGGCGGTTTGAGTTGCCGTTCCTTGGTGTCATGCAAAATGTGAAAGAACGACTGCGCATCTGCAGAGGTCTGGGTTCTGACGGGCTCTGAGGGCCTGAGGAACAACAGGCTCATGCCCTGGTGGGGCCACAGTTCCATGTGGGTCCAGTGGGGTGCCCCCTGCGCCCAACCACTGGCAGCCCAGCCGCATTGTTGCCGGGCGGCCTGGCTTAAATCAGCCAGCAAGGCGGTGCTGTAGATTTCGCCGATTTTTTCAATCTGTATGCTGGCGCCCATGGCATCGCGCCAGGCGCGGCTGCTGGCCAGCATTTCAACACGCCCAGACAAGTTGCACAGCAGGGCGACGCAGCGTTGCTCATCGGCCAACAGGTTCTTGATCAAGGGGTCTTGAAGGTGCTGGCTTAAATTCATACGTTAAACCGCATTAGGCGTGTTTCCATTTCGCCCACCAGTTGTTCGGTGCGTACGATGTGCCGCGCTGAACTTTCCAGCACACCAATGGCTTCCTGGCTGGCGTTTCTTGCAAATTCCAGCGAACTGAGCAAATCCATGGCCTGGCGCTGGTTTTTGTGCATTTCCATCACCATGTCTTCAATGGCCTGTGCAGTGCTGCTGTTTTCTTCTTGAAGCGCGTGGGTGGATTTGCTGATCTGGCGCGTCATGTTGAAAGACATCTCCACCTTTTCCTGAAACAGTGTCATGACTTGCGTAATGTTGTAGATGGCGGTGGTCAATTCTTCAACCGTGACTTCCATGTGGTCGTATTGCAGCGTGGCTTCTTCGCCCAGACGGGCCAGACGCAGCATGTCCTCCACCTGGGTTTCCGAGGTGTTTTTCGCCTGACTGACGGCGCTGATTTTTTCCGTGATGTTGCGCACCGCGGTCATGGCCGCTTTCACCTGCACCAGCTTGTGAAACAGTTTGTCGATGTGGTCGCGCCCGGTTTGCACCCGTTCCCGCACGCTCTGCATTTCGCTTTCATATTGCTGCGCGGCTTCAAGAATGCGCTGTGCGGTGTCAAAGCCGCCGCGTGCTGTTTGGGCCACGGCCTCACCGCGGCTGGAGAGTTTGTCGTTGCTTTCATAAATCAGGCCGACTTGTTCGGCGCCCATTTCCGAACGCTCTTTTTGCACCGCCGCTTTTTGCCGAAGGCGGCTGGCAATTTCAGACAGGTGCAACATGTCCTCTTTGAGCATGTTGAACGCCGCCACAATGCGCGTCATGTTGTCGGCAAACTGATTAAAGATCTGCGCGTAAACAGAAGGGCTGCCTGCACTTTTTGTTGCTGCCCCTGCAGGGCTTGCCCTGAGTGTCAGGTCAATGTGGGTTTCGCTGCTCAGGCGGCTTAACAGCCATTGGGCCTCGCTGGCTTGCAATTGCAGGTTGGCCAAATAGCGTGCAACGCTGACCAACACCAAGGTTTGCAGCACAATAAAGCTCAGGTAGTGGTTTGCAGGTGCGGGCAGTGAAGACTCGCTGTTGCCAGCATACAGCAGCGTTGAAAGCCCCCAGACCAGCGCAAAATAGCATTGCGCACGCCAGTTTCTATACACCAGCAGACACGGCATGCCCAACAAAAACACCGCATGCAAGGCCAAGGTTTCAATGTCTGGTCGCACCCAGGCCGCCAGTGAGGTGAACAAGCCTATGCTGATGAACGCCATGGAAATTTCGGAGTTGGGCCGCGCAAAACGCGCCAATGCCGTGGGCAGCAAGCACGCTGCTCCCCATAAAAACCGTTCTCCGAGTGCGCCATACACCACGCCACTGGCCAGGTTTGCAAAAAATACCAACAGCACAATGAGGAAGCAGAAGTCGTCGGCCTGCGAGCCTGAATTTGTATTCAGTGTTTCTGAGGAAGGGCTTACGGCGAGTCGGTTATTTGCCACGGCGAGAAGTCCTTGTTGGGCAAGTCCACCGTGAAGCGGGTGCCTTGCGGCAAATGGTCTGTGCGAACGGCGCCCTCAAGCAGTTCGATGGATTTTTTAACGATCGCAAGACCCAGTCCCCGCCCTTTGATATGTGCAACATTGTCACCTCGGTTGAAGGGCTGGAACAGTTCCTCCCGGAGTTTTTCAGGAACGCCGATGCCCTCGTCTTCGATGATTATCCGATGTTTACGGCCTTGCTCTGTTAAAGAGTATGAAATCCTGATTTTTGCGCCTTCAACTGGTGTGTATTTAATCGCGTTGCCAATCAGGTTGCTCAGCATGTTGGACATGGGAAGCAAGGGAATGTTGTGAATAATGACCTCAGGTTGTACATCAACCAGCACATCTTCCGGGTTCTTTTTATGTTGCTGGCACAAGGTGTTCACCCAGTGAAGCACCTCACCCTGCAATCGCAAATCTTCTTGTTTGAAGTCGCGGGTGCTGCTGACGCGGGCCAGCGTCACTGAGTCTTCAATCAGCCGGCCCATGCGTTCAGCGCCTTCGAGCACGCGGTCAAATTGCTGGTGCACGCGTTCTTGGTAGTTGGCGGCTTCTTTGGGAATGCCTTTGCCCAAGCGGGCTGCAAACTTGACGGCTGCCAGCGGGTTGGCCAAGTCGTGGCTGACGGCGTAGAGCGTGTTCAAGCGCAGGCTGCTGACACTTTTTTCATTGTCCACTTCCTTCATCAGCAGCATGGCGGCTTTGTTGTCTTCCTGTACCGATTCTATGGTGCCCACCATGTGCAGTGGCAGTCCGCCGCTGCAGCGTTTGACCTGCCCTTGGGCGTGTACCCAGATGATGGCCCCGGCTTTGTGTTGCAAGCGGTATGTGCAGGCAAACGGGGTGTTGTGGTTGAATGTTTCTTGTATGGCGTTGTTGAAGCGGCTCAGGTCGTCCGGGTAAATCAACAGCTTGCAGAAGTCTTCCGCGCTCAGGGTTCTCGCCGCCGGGTAGCCCAGACTTGGCAAGAAAGATTCCGGACCAGACAAGGTTCCTTGCAAAAACTGACTGCTGCCAATACCGTTGCTGGCGTTTTCCGCATGCCATTGCCAGAGCATCAGGCGGGCGTCTGCCGGCAGCGCCGTGTTGAGGCGGGCAATGTCTTCCTGAGATTGCTGCACTTCGTAGGTCACCGGGTTGTGGGTGGTTTTCAGGTGGGCTGCGTCGTTCGGGTTCGGCGTGGTTGGTACCACTTCAGCACTGCCATAAATGGCCATGGGCTGATTGTTCACCGGGCTGAGAAGAATGTAGCCCCGAATGCAGAAAGCAATGTATTTGCCTTGACGGTTAAGCACCCGGTAACGCAGCGTGTAGCAATTCAATTGGCTGGTGAGTACATTGCGCAGGTGTTCTGAGAGTGCTTTT
>JBEIKS010000259.1:0-3750 GCA_040379625.1 Burkholderiaceae bacterium | reverse complement strand
CACCATGATATTTCCCGGTGTGGTGGCCACGGAAATTCGCCGCAACGGCCTGAATGCAAACGGAGAACGTGCGGGTGTTTCAGGTCTGGCCGAAAAAGGCGCCATGAGCCTGGCGCAGTGCACCAGTGAAATGATTCATGCCATGGAGCACCGCAAGCGCGAACACATCATGACAGCGCAGGGCCGGTTGGGCATGTTGCTCAAAAGTTTATTTCCCGGTGTCATTGATCACATGGCACGCAAGGCCTTAGACTCAGACCATGGCGGCCCGAAAAAGCTTCGGGGTTGAACCAGGCAAGGCACAACAAAAAGTACAACTAAAAGGACGAGACATGGATGACGCAAGCACTGAAGAGATGATACTGCCGGTGGATCGCATGCCAGTGCTCAGGGTGATTCCCATGCCGCGCGACTCCAACGTAAATGGTGATGTGTTTGGCGGGTGGATCATGGCGCAGGTGGACTTGGCCGGTTCGGTGCCCGCGGTGGCGCATGCCCAGGGTCGAATAGCCACCATTGCGGTCAATTCATTTCTTTTCAAGCAACCAGTGGCTGTGGGCGATTTGCTAAGCTTTTACGCCGACGTTGAAAAGGTGGGACGTACTTCAATGACGGTGTTCGTTGAAGTGTACGCGCAGCGGCGCTTGAACCCGAAAAAAGTGGTGAAGGTAACCGAGGCCTACATTACTTATGTGGCCACGGACGAGAACAGAAAGCCTCGTCCGGTACCCCCTTTGAATAACTGAGCTGACGACTGAATTTAGAAGGAAAACAGGCTGGGCGATTCTGTTGTTTGCCAGACCCGCCCGTTGGCTTGGTCGAAATGCGCCATGTCCATGCGGTACTCGTAGCGGTCGGGGCGGTACAAGGCGCGAATCATGCACACAGGCTTGCCTGAGGCTGAATACATGATTCTGCTGATGGCCACCAATGGTGCACCCACAGGCACTTCCAATGCATTGGCCACGGTTGAATCCGCCAGCTTGGCGGAAAGCGATTGCGACGCTGTGCCCAGCACCACACCGTTTTCTTCCAGAAGCTCTGTAAGGGGGCGCAACTGCAGTTCTCGCCGACTGAAGGTGCGGGCAACGCTTTCAGGAATAAAGGTTGAAAAGTGCCCCAAAGGCTGACCTTTGACATTGAGGATGCGAATAATTTTTTGCACCTGCTCTTTGTTGGACAACTGCAGCGTTTCCGCTACCTCTGACAAAGGCACGACCCGCAACACTTCCAGTACGTCAATGGAGGCGCCGGTGTCTGAAGACACCTGAGACTCAATGAGCATCTGTGAGCCAGATGCGGCCACGGACGATTCTCGGCGTGGCTTTACAAAGGTGCCTTTGCCGCGGCCCCGGGCAATCAGCCCTTCTTTGACCAGATCCTGCAGTGCCCTGCGCATGGTGACGCGCGACACCTTGAATTGATCGGCCAGTGCAAGCTCGCCCGGCAAGGGCGCGGCTTCGAAACGACCCTCAAGGATTTGCTCTCGCAAGATCAGGTAAATCTGGTGGTAAAGCGGCACGACCTGATTGGGGTCGATGTTGTTTTCAGCGTTCCACTCAGCTGCTTGGGGTGCATCGAACTGGACCATGGATTACGCCTTGTATGAGATCTGAATGACCTATACATAATACAAGCTAAGCCGGACAAACACAATCATGAAAACTGTAATTGTCCTGATTTAAATAAAGCGCAATAGCGACATTAAGACTCAGCGTGCATGCTCAACCATACACAGCAACCACTTGGGTACCAAAGGCTGCTGCCTCGCCTTCGGGTGTCCAGAGGGTGGCCACTTCGTTGGTGTAGCCTTCCCCGCAGGCTTTGGTGTCGATGTCGATGCGCCAGTCGCCACTGGCGGGCTCCAGCGGCCTGCTCACCCGTAACTCCAGCGACCATGACACGGAAGAACACATGACCATGCGATTAAAGCGGCTCAGCGTTGGCGTGGGAGGTGCATCTGTCAGCATAACCGTGCACAGCTCACGGTCTATGTTGTCGTTTTTCAAACGCAGGTAGGCCTTGGTTTTCCAGGTGTCTGAACCGCTGCACGGGTAACCACCTTCGGCCCAGTGCATTTGAAAATGTTGCATGAAGTTAGGCGTCATGCCGGGAATGAAAGGCAAACGCACCGCCTGCTCCAGCGTTTTTTCGCAAATTGCGGCAGGCGCAGAGCGCGCGGGCAATTCGGAACTGCGACTCTGCCCGAACACACCCACCATGATGCCAGCCACCTCGCCGGCAGACTCCACCATACACTTGACCTGCCGCACGTTTTTGCCTTCCCGCAACACCTGAACCCGGAAGTACACCAGACCTTCGGCCACAGGCCCGACAAAGTTGGTTTGCAGGGCACGCAGGGGCCAACCGGCACCACCCACATCGCGCATGGCTTGAACGGCCAACGCAGACAGCAGGCCGCCAAACATGGTGCGCCCTTGAGCCCAGTCCTGTGTAAGGTTAAAAACAGTGCAGCCGGTTTCTTGAATGCGTTGTTCAAGCAATTGCGACAAGGGGGTGAGTTGTGTCATGGGAGTGCTGTCTTTTTCAAGGGTAAAAAACTCAGTCGAACTGACTGAAATCAGGCTTTCGTTTTTGCAGGAAAGCACCGAACGCCTCTTTGGCCTCCGGCTCTGTGAGCATGGCGGCAAACAGGTGCGCTTCTTCATCCAGCTTTTGGGCAACCTGAGCTTTCAAGTGCGACTTCATCAGCATTTTTGTGGTGCGCAGGCTCTTGGCCGGCAATGCCAACAGTTTGGCAACTTGCGCTGCAACATGCGCTTCCACTTCTTCGTCGGGCAACACCTTGTTCACCAGTCCGCAGAGCTGTGCGCTTGCTGCGTCCATGGGTTCGCCCAGCATCAGGGCTTCGGCTGCGCGGTGGTAACCCGCCATTAACGGGAAAAGCAGACTTGAAGCCGCCTCAGGACATAAACCCAAAGAGACGAAAGGCATACCAAAGCGAGATTTTTCATTTGAATAGACCAGGTCACAATGCAATAACAACGTGGTGCCAATACCGATGGCTGCACCACGCACGCAAGCCACAACAGGCTTGGGAAAGGTGCTGATGTTTCTGAGCAGGCGAAACACGGGGGCAGTTTCCACATCCAGCGGTTGCTTGAGAAAATCTTCTATGTCGTTGCCGGCGCTAAAAATACCGGGCTGCCCCTTGATGACCACCACACGTACAGAATTGTTGGTACTGGCATCTTCAAATGCCTGCGCCATGGCGGTGTACATGGCGTTGGTAAACGCATTTTTACGTTCCGGCCGGTTCAGGCAGAGCGTCAGTACGCCATTGTCCAAATTCACATCAATACTCATTGCAAACTCCAAAACTCACTTAAAAAAACAGGGGTGAAGACATCGCTTCAACCCCTGCGTTTTTGCATTTGACACAGCCGCGCCTTGCAGCGCGGGCTTGCATCAGACGCGTTCGATAATACCCGCTGCGCCCATACCTGTTCCTACGCACATGGTCACCATGCCGTACTTCAGGTTGTTGCGACGCAGTGCATGCACCACGGTTGCTGCGCGAATGGCACCGGTTGCACCGAGTGGGTGACCCAAGGCAATGGCGCCGCCCATCGGATTGATTTTACTGGTATCCAAGCCCAAGTCCTTGATGACCGCCAGAGACTGTGCTGCAAACGCCTCGTTGAGTTCAATCCAGTCCAGCTGGTCTTGGGTCAGACCGGCATTTTTCAAGGCGGCGGGAATCGCCTCCTTGGGACCGATACCCATGAT
>JBEIKS010000258.1:0-3762 GCA_040379625.1 Burkholderiaceae bacterium | reverse complement strand
CCAAGTGTCAAGCAGGTCAAACACCAAGGGGGAATCCACGCCAATGGTGGGGTGCAGCCCGGAGGCGGGTTGCCACGCCCGGTAACGCACCCCGGCGGCAAATTCACCCACACGCCCTGTGGATTGAAGCGGTACCACCTCGCCATTGCACAGCAGGCGGTAGCGTTCCGCATTGAAGCCGCAAACATGGGTTTCCAAGCGTTCCAGTGAAGAGTCTACGTAACGCACTGCGCCGCCAGCCGCACCTTCTTCTCCCATGACATGCCAGGGTTCCAGTGCATTTCTCAAGGTGAGTTCGATGCCGCGGTTCTGCAGGTCGCCAATCAGCGGAAAACGGAATTCGAAGTGGGGCGCAAACCAGTCGGTTTGCATCGGAATACCTGCATTTTTCAAATCAGCCAGTACATCTTCGAAATCCATTTTTACAAAGGTCGGCAACATGAAGCGGTCGTGCAGCTCAGTGCCCCAGCGCTGCATTTTTTGTTCATAGGGGTGTTGCCAGAAATGTGACACCAGTGAGCGCAGCAGCAATTGCTGCACCAGACTCATTTCCGCATGTGGCGGCATTTCAAAGGCGCGCAGCTCCAGCAAGCCCAAGCGCCCAGTGCTGGAATCAGGGGAGTAGAGCTTGTCGATGCAAAACTCGCTGCGGTGGGTGTTTCCTGTTACATCCACCAGTAAATTGCGCAGTATCCGGTCGATCAGCCAGGGTTGTATGTTCGAACCGAAGTATTGCTGCTGGCGTTTGAGTTCTGCAAACGCGATTTCCAGTTCGTGGACTTGGTCGTTGCGCGCCTCATCGATGCGGGGCGCCTGACTGGTCGGGCCGATGAACAGCCCGGAAAACAGGTAAGACAGGCTGGGGTGGTTGTTCCAGTAGCGAATCAGGCTGGCCAGTACGTCCGGCCTGCGCAAAAAAGGACTGTCAGCCGGTGTGGCCCCGCCCAGCACAAAATGGTTGCCACCACCTGTGCCGGTGTGTCTGCCGTCCACCATGAATTTCTCTGTGGACAGTTTGGTCTGGCGGGCTTCTTCATAGAGGGTTTGCGTGCGTTCCACCAACTCTGCCCAGTTTTCGCTGGGGTGAATGTTGACTTCCACCACGCCAGGGTCGGGTGTGACTTGCAGCAGCTTCAAGCGCGGGTCGCGTGGCGGCGGGTAGCCTTCCAGCACCAGTTTCAGGTTCAGGCTTTCCGCGCTGTCTTCAATGGCAGCCAGCAAGGCCAGGTAGTCTTCCGCATAGGTCAGTGGCGGCATGAAAACATACAGCGAACCGTTGCGCACCTCGGCGCACAGGGCGGTTCTGACGGTGTCTTTGGCAGATTCATTGCGTTTTGGCGCCTGACCTTGCGTTTTTTTAATTTCACCCTGATGCGGTGACTGCTGTTTTAAAGCCGTGCCTGCATGCGGTTTGAGCTCTGAAGAAAATGCATCGTCGTAGGGGTCGCGCTCTGGTTGCCCCATGCGGTCGCTGCTGTTGGCCCAAGGCAGGCTGTCCAGGGGAAGGCGGAAACCCATGGGTGAGTCGCCCGGCATCAGGTAGAGCCGTTCATCACGCAAAAACCAAGAGCCTGTTTCCCAGCGCTCTGTTTGTAATGGGTTTTTTCTCAAAGGCAGCGCATAGCCCACCACGGCGGTCAGCCCTTGGCTAAATACCTTGCGCAGGCGGGCACGCTCCAGTTCGTCGTCTGTTTTTGCATCAAACGGATCTACGTTGGAGGGTAGGCGCCGTTCGCGCCACAGGTAGTACCAGGTGTCTTCAAAGCCGGGCAGCATGCAGTCGCTGTCCAGTGCCAAGCGATTGCACAAGTCGGTCAGGAAGAGGCGGGCATCTTCTGTTTTAAGTGGGTCTCCACCCCGTTCGTCAGAAAACCTGTCCGGGTTGCGCCACAAGGTACTGCCAGTCTTGGACCACACCAGCGACAAGGCCCAGCGGGGCAGTTGTTCGCCCGGGTACCATTTCCCTTGGCCGAAATGCAGAAAGCCGCCGCCACCGTAATGTTTTTGCAGCCGTTTGATGAGTTCAACTGCATAGCCGCGTTTGGTGGGCCCCAAGGCGGCGGTGTTCCATTCTTCGCCTTCACGGTCGCGGTCTGCCACAAAGGTCGGTTCACCGCCCATGGTCAGGCGCACGTCATCTGCCAGCAAATGTGTATCTACTTGTGCACCGAGCGCCACAATATCGGCCCACTGGGCTTCGGTGTAGGGTTTGGTTGTTCTGGGGGACTCATACACCCGTTGCACTGACATTTCATGCTCAAAAGTGACCTCGCATTCGTCCACGCCTCCGGAAATGGGCGCAGCATCGGAGGGGTCGCTGGAGGCTGCCAGTGGAATGTGACCTTCGCCGGCAAGCAGGCCTGAGGTGGGGTCCAGCCCCACCCAGCCAGCGCCCGGCAAGTACACTTCGCACCAGGCGTGCAGGTCTGTGAAGTCTTTTTCAGCGCCGACCGGCCCGTCGATGGCTTTGACGTCCGGTGCCAACTGAATCAGGTAGCCGGAAACAAAACGGGCAGCCATCCCCATGTGCCTGAGCAGTTCAACCAGCAACCAGGCGGAGTCTCGGCAACTGCCTGAAGCTTTTTCCAGTGTTTCTTCCGCGCTTTGTACGCCGGGTTCCATGCGGATGGTATAGCTGATGTCTTTCCACAGTTGCTGGTTCAGCCCCACCAGGTAGTCAATCGTCTTTTCCTTTTTTGCCTGATGTTGCTTTAAATAAGCACCAAAACGGGGGGTGAGTGCGCCGCGCACCAAAAAGGGTGCCAGTTGTTGAATATCGCTTTCTGCGTACTCGAAAGGGCAGAAGTCTGCGTGGGGCTCTAGAAAGAAGTCAAACGGGTTGTAAACGGCCATTTCTGCAACCAGATCAACCGTCACTTTGAAGGCATCGGTTTTTTCGGGAAACACCAGTCGCGCCTGATAATTGCCCTGCGGGTCTTGTTGCCAGTTAATGAAGTGCTGCGCTGGCTCTACGTTCAAGCTGTAGGAGAGAATGCGTGTGCGGCCGTGTGGGGCGGGTCTTAGACGTACGAGTTGTGGCGACAGATTTACCAAACGGTCGTAGGTGTAGGACGTAACATGCTTCAGGGCGACGTGTATCGACATGGGACCTTGGAGGGTTGGTGTTGTTGGGGGCGGTCTGTATTGAAGAATGATAAGCAAAAACTATACTCGGGGAAATGGGCTGTGGTTTTTGTTGTTTTTTTTAGAGGGGTGGGAGGGGGCCTGAAGCGGATGAGTACCGAGGTGGACGGATCACCTGCTGTTTCCAAGCTCCGCCCTGGTTGCCTGAACGAAAACCGCAATGGCGGTTTTCTGGATCACCTGCGGTGATTGCGGCAACTGCGGGGTCGCTTGGGCAGGTGTCCTGAATGTCCACTTCGGTACTCATCCGCTTCAGGCCCCGGAGTAGGCCCCTCTAAAACGACAGCCCAAATCACAGCTTGGGTACTACGCGCGATGCTGGGCATCAGTGATGGGCGGGCTCCGCGTGGTCGGGTTGGGGGTGGGGTTTTGTAGTTGGGTTGGGGGTGGGGTTTTGTAGTTGTGGGGTTGGTTGGGGTTGGTTGGGGTTGGTAGGGTTTTTTAGTTTTTTGGGGTTTTTATGGACGATTTGAAGCGTTATTGTCTGGATACCTTGGTGCGTGCTGTGCATGACAGGCACCACGGCTGGCGTGTACCTGTGATTTCGACGGTTTCGCCCAGGGGGCCGCAGGGGCGTTGTGTAATTCTGCGTGGGGTTCAGCGGGACCCGTTGTTGCT
>JBEIKS010000257.1:0-3766 GCA_040379625.1 Burkholderiaceae bacterium | reverse complement strand
GCTGCTGTTGGGCAGCGTTGCGGTCAGCAGTTTTGAACTGCCCGTTGAAACCATCGGCAGCCGCTTCGGCGGCATTCCCCAATCGCTGCCACCGTTGCAAATTCCCAATGTGAACTGGGGAACATTGAAAGAGCTCTGGGGTTCGATTTTGACAATTGCATTGTTGGGTGCAATCGAATCCCTGCTCTGTGCCCGAGTCGCCGACAACCTGATTCATGAACGCCATGACCCCAACCAGGAACTGATGGCTCAGGGCATCGCCAACCTTGCGGTACCCTTGTTCGGCGGCATGCCGGTAACGGGCACCATCGCGCGCACCAGCCTGAACGCCCGCATGGGCGCTTCCAGCCCGATTGCCGGAATACTGCATGCCTGCACGCTGCTGGCCATTGTGCTGATCGCAGCCCCCATGGCCAAACATGTACCTTTGTGCATGTTAGTCGCCATTCTGATGTACATGGCCTACAACATGGGGGAATGGAGCGAATTTATTCGCATGAACAAACTGACGCTGATTTACCGCACCGTTTTTCTCGTCACCTTCATTCTCACCGTCATTATTGACCTCACAGTGGCCGTTGAAGTCGGTCTGGTACTGGCCAGCCTGTTTTTTATCTACAGAATCTCGCAACTGACCGAAATTGAACCCCTGCCCTTGTCAAAAGACGACAGGGACAAAGGCATCCGCAGCTACCACCTGTATGGCTCGCTGTTCTTCGGTGCTGTCGGCAAACTTGAAGCCTTGCTCTCTGACGAACAATCCGACGTTCGCATCATCATTCTTGAAGGTCACCAGCTTATTTCCATAGACACCACAGGAATTGATGCGCTTCAGGCACTTGCCAGCAGCTTGAAAGAGGAAGGCGGACAACTTATTTTATGCAGTTTGAACCAGCAACCCAGACAACTTGTAAAACGCTCAGGCTTTGAAACTGTCGTTGGCGCAGAATTTGTTCTACCCACTTACGAGGCCGCTTTGGAGAAGGCGCGAAGATGTGTATCCGAAGCCGTGGCAAAGCCTGTAAAATAAGTGCTTGTTCAATCACCCACTGATGGTATGGCTCACTACGAATCTGACATCACCCGTTTTTTGCAAGACCTGAAGGCTCAAAAGCCAAACTTGGAAACCGAACAGAAGCAAGGTCGCTCCTTGCTGTGGGACAAACAGGTAGACCGCGATCTCCAAGCTGGCTTTGGCAAGGCCCGCGTTGCGCAAAAGTCTTATGTCTACCAACCGGATGACAAGCGAAACTGACGCAATCAGCGCTCTGGCGCAAGTACCTGACACCACCCCCGACATTGTCGATGGGGTGGCTTTCGCGCGCCTCTACGGCGAACCTTTATTCCAACTGCCCAACGATCTTTACATCCCACCTGATGCGCTTCAGGTTTTTCTGGAGGCCTTTGAAGGCCCCATGGACCTTCTGCTCTACCTGATCCGCAAACAAAACTTCAATATTCTGGACATTCCCATGGCGGACGTTACCCGCCAGTATTTAAAATACGTGGAAGAAATCAAACTGCGCAGCCTCGAACTCGCTGGTGAGTATTTGTTGATGGCCGCCATGCTCATCGAAATCAAATCGCGTATGTTGCTGCCCGCCCCCGTGTCTGAAGACGGCAGCGAAGCGGAAGATCCACGTGCCGAGTTGGTGCGACGCCTGCTGGAATACGAGCAGATGAAAACCGCCTCCCAAAAGCTGGACCAACTGCCGCAAATAGGTAGAGACTTCTGGGCGGCCCATGCGGTGTTCGACCCCAACCTTGCGCCTCAACTGCCGACCGTCAGCCCCGATGATCTGCAGGCAGCGTGGCGAGATATTCTGCGCCGCGCAAAACTGACACAAGCCCACACCATTTCAAAAGAAGCACTTTCTGTTCGTGAACACATGACGATTATTTTGCGTCATTTGCAGAGCCGCCGCTTTGTTGAGTTCTTCGATATGTTTGACATAGCGCGCGGAGTGCCGGTTGTTGTGGTTCACTTCATCGCGATGCTTGAACTGACGCGCGAGGGCTTGGTTGAAATTACACAGGCGGAACCCTACGCCCCAATTTATGTTCGCTTGAGCTATCAGCCAACTTGAATCCGAGACTCAATCAAAAAAGCCTTTCCGGTACTGAACCCTCGCATAGTCACCCAATCTGATTTGTTCCGCTTTTGAAAGGTCATCAGGCAATACCCAGGCAAGTTCATCGGCCACTTTGTCAGAAACAACCCCGGTTGTCAGACTCTGTTCCTCATACTCCAACTTTTTAGTCAGCCGGTTTTCCTTTTTGCGCAAGGTAAAAAAAGTAACCCGGTCACCGGGGTTAATTCCAGAGGAGCGCCCCAGCATCATCTTGAAAATAACACGGCGATCAAGCATACGTTTTTCAGAAACATAGCCTTTGGGGGCAAACAGATTCTTCAATTCCACACGGTTGTCGTAAACAGCATCTTCTACTGCACCGCGCATCACGGCGCCAAGCGTATTGAAATCATTTCTACAGTAGCCACCCTCGGACGAGTAAGTACTCCCCTTCAGGTTAAACGTAGCCACCTGCCGCAAGCTTGGCAACTCATACACACGAATACCGCCGGAGGCATTGCCGGAATAAGCGCATGAAGCCTTGATATACGTACATTTTCCTTTTTTGTCGCACACATCGGAGGGTGAGGTGTATCGCGAAGAGGCACCCACATCGCTCAAAAAACCACGGATGGCAAAATGAGCGACTTCCGGACCTGAATAAAAATTTTGTGGGTCTCCCCGGACTTCTGCGAGACTGAGTTCCTGACGCAGGCGAGAAGCCAGGCTGCGATCGACCACCTCAGTACCACCCTCGGACAACACTTCCTCAAGCTTGCGCACTTTCAACAAACCCGCATCGGGAAACCGACCGCGAACAGACTGGTCATCAACATCAAGCACAACCACCTTGGTTCGGCCCGCCCTAACCTGCTCTGGCGTGGGCATCACCTCCGCATCGGCCATGGGTACCTCACGGTAAGCCCCCACATCGGTGACAGTGGTTGAACACGCATTCAACAAAAAAACGACCAACAACACACCTGAAAATCTTGTTCGTTTTCTCAGCAGACCTAGCCCCATGCCAACCCCATTCCTGAAAACAATGTCTCTTTACAAAGGCAAGCCCAGTCCAGCCTGCAAACCGGTGGTTCGTATCACCCGACCAAAGCGGCTCACTGCCTCCTGACAGGCCTGCTGAACATTGGCCAACGACAGGCCGCTGACCTGATGCTGGCGGCGGGCAATCAATTGCCCACGTTCATCAAGCCACTCCAAACCAATCTGGAGCTGGCAGGTCCAATTGTCAAACAAAATCTCCTCACGGGCGTCGACTTTGATACGCAAAACCAAATCCCGTTGCCCGCTAGCCGCTTTAAAACCTTGCGAAGCAAGAAACTCTGCCAACTCGGAGGCCACTTTTGCATCCCTGGCGTTGTGTTCAAGCGAAAACTTCAACCTTCCCGGCGCCAGCAATGCCAGTGCACGTACATTTTCCAATTGCGCCATTGCAGATTGCTCAAGCTCAGAGGGCTCAAGTGTGCGAAGCAGTTTTCCCAAACGCAGCCCTGTTTCAACCTCCTGCAAAACACTGCGCAAACGTCTCACTTGCTCAAGCGGTGTTTGACTATCCAGCCCCGTCAAGCTGGCTTGTACTCGCTGTTGCACCACCCTCAAACGGTCTCTGGTGTCTTGAAGGAATGCACGCTTATCGATACGAACAAGCGCATGGACTCCGTTTGCAGAGCGCGCGG
>JBEIKS010000256.1:0-3783 GCA_040379625.1 Burkholderiaceae bacterium | reverse complement strand
TGCCTCAGCAGGCCACGCAAACCTTCGCGGTGGATTACAAAGATCCCAAAAAATATTTGTGGCTGATTTCCGTGGTGGCCCCCATGGCTGCCCCGTTGGGCCCGTTTTTATACCTGCAAACCGGCAACACACAATGGCTTTGGGTATTTCTGGCTTTTTTCTACCTCGGCCTGCCACTGCTTGACATGATTTTTGGCGAAGACACGCAAAACCCGCCGGAATCGGCCGTCCCGCAACTGGAAAACCAACGGTACTACCGTGGCATTACCTACGCGTTGGTGCCCATTATTGCGTTTGGATTTTTCTTCAACGTGATATTTCTAGCCACACAAAGCTTGCACTGGCTCCATTGGTTGGCCGTTGCCATCACCACCGGCAGCCTGCTGGGATTTGGCTTGAATCTGGGACATGAAATGGGTCACAAAAAACGCCAACTGGACAAAACCCTGGCCTTGTTCACACTCTCCTTGGGCGGCTATGGCCATTTCTCTATAGAACACAACCGCGGACACCACCGCCATGTGGCCACACCAGAAGACCCGGCTTCTTCAAAAATGGGTGAAAACATTTACAGTTTCGTATTCACTGAAATGCCTGGGGGCTTGTTCAGGGCCTGGCGTCTGGAGAAAGAACGACTGGCCAACCTGGGCTTGAGCGCATGGAGCACGCAAAACGAAATTCTGCGATGCGCAGCGCTCACGGGCGTGATGTACAGCGGCCTGATTGCCGCCTTCGGCTGGCCTATGGTGCCGGTACTGCTGGTGGTGGGTTTCTGGGGTGCGTTTCAATTAACCTCAGCCAACTACATTGAACACTATGGTTTGCTGCGACAAAAACAGGCAGACGGCCGCTATGAAATTTGCCGCCCGCAACATTCATGGAACAGCAACCATCTGGTGTCGAATCTGGTGGTGTTTCAATTGCAGCGGCACTCAGACCACCATGCACACCCGGCCAGAAGCTTTCAGTCGCTCAGAGACTTTCCTGAGTTGCCTACCCTGCCCTCCGGCTACTTCGGCATGTTCTTGGTGGCGTATTTTCCGCCGCTGTGGTTTCGCATCATGAACCGCAGGTTGATTGAAACGGTTGGCGGCGATTCCCGGAAAATCAATTTCCACCCCGCCAAACGCAGTGCCCTGATGCAGCGTTATGCCAAACTGCTCAGTTGTTAAAAACAATTAAAACGCTTATTTGTCGTAACCGCTTTCACCGCCCACAAAACCGTCGCCAGCGTCGCAGGCAATGCCGCGCAGCGATGTTTTTGAGGGGTGTGTGGTGTCCCACAGGGGGCGCAGGCTTTCTATGTTGTCCAGTTTTTTGCAAGTGCTGTGCCCAGCCTCCTGCATTTTTTCAGTGGCGTAGCGGTCGGCTTCATATTCCATCTGAATTTGATGCTCGCCTTCAGCAATGCGATGAAAATGTCCCAGTTTGATGTGGGCATATTCATGTTGAATTGCAAAATTCAACTCCAATGGCGTCATTTTTTCAAGAAACAACTCACCCACTGTTATTACACCATCTTTGCTGACCGACATGCTGGCGTTTGGGTCTTTTACAATCTTTACGTGAACGTCCAAATCTACTATGGCCTGAAGCACATCCTTGACTGTTGACATTCTGACCTCCGAAAGTTCGCGATGAAACTGGCTTGAAAATGTGCTTGGGCCATTGCAAATCACAACGCATCAATCACGGCACATCAATCATTTCGTATCATCACATCATATCAACGAACTATCAGACAAACTGCTTAAAAATGTGACAATTCTTAAACAGCCGACGCAAAAAATACCCGCATGCCAAGGCTTCAAACCGAATCAAAAATCGGTAAATAGCGAGCGCGGCAAACCACTGCCACAGCCTGCAAGTTCATGCTAAATTTGCGAAAAAAAACCAAAGGAGATTGTTTTGCGTAAAGTTCTGGTGTTACCTGTTTCTGTAGTGGCCGGCTCTGCCGTGGCCGCAGCGTTGGCGCTTGCGCTGACACCCGTGCAACTGACCTACGAGCAAGGCGCCAACGCCGAAACCGCTCCCGCAGCAGTCACCACACAAGCAGGCCCTGCCAATGCCAGCCTGCGCAATGTCATGGTGGTGGGCAACAACTGGGACGGCACCGCAGACATCGTGGATGCCGACAGTTATGAAATCATCAAGCGCCTGAATATCGTCCCCGACCGCAAGGAACGTGAAGAAGAAATCAATGGCAGCCTGTTCAGAAAAATCATGTTTCTGGGTGTGCGCCACTTGATAGGTGAAGGCCATGACCAACTCGTAGACGACATGTTTCCCTCCAAAGACGGAAGAACACTCTACGTGTCGCGGCCCAGTTTTGCAGACGCCATCGCCATTGATGTGAACACCGGTGTCATCAACTGGCGCTCGCCTGTTGATGGTTCACGCTCAGACCATGCGGCGCTGTCGCCAGACGGAAAAACCTTTCTTATTTCCGCCTCCATGGCAGGCAAGGTGCACGCCATGGACACTGAAACCGGCGAACGCAAAGGCAGTTTCTCAGTCGGTGCACAACCGCATGAAAGCAACTACTCAAAAGACGGCAAACGCATCTACCACGCCACCATTGGCAAGGTGTTCATACCCACCACAGTGGGCTGGTTGGACTGGATAAAAGGCAAACGCCGCTTCGCTGTGGTTGATGGTGAAAGTTATGCGATTATCAAAAGCATAGACATGGCAGAAAAACTGCGGGAATTCGGTTTGGACTGGGTAGACTCAGCCGTGCGCCCCATGGCGGTTCACCCCGAAGAGCGCTTCGTGTATTTTCAGGTGTCCTTCTTCCATGGCTTTTTTGAATATGACCTGCAGCAAGACAAAATTACCCGCAAAATAGACCTGCCCATTCCCAAGGAAATTGCTGAACTGCCCCGCTACAAATATCAGTTGAATTCAGCACACCACGGTCTGGCCATGAACCACGCGGGCACCAAGCTGTGCGTGGCCGGCACCATGTCTGGCTATGCAGCCATTGTCGACAGAGAAAGCTTCGCTTATAAAACCATTGCACTGGCAGACAAGCCACTGGGTGCCAAGCCGTACTGGTCCACAGAAAGCTACGACGACAAATACTGCTACGTTTCCGTGAGCGAACAAGACCGGGTTTCCGTCATTTCCTTTGAAACTGCGCAAGAAGTTAAAAGCATTCCGGTGGGCGACCACCCACAGCGCATACGCACCGGAAAATTGTGGTTGAACAAATAGCCGCGCAATCTCGGGTGCTTCAGCTCCGAGTCAAGCGGCTAGAATCTGATTAAACCCTAAAAAGCTGGTTATAATACCAGTATGGCAATCACCGGCATTAAAACCAAATTCCACCCCGATGCAGTTCTGGCAGAAACACTAAGCCAGTGGATAGGTTGCGCCCGTGTCATCTACAATGCCAAGTGCGACGAAGACAAATACCTTCGTACATACGCCAGAAAGTATCTGCCTGTGGGCACTTGGCCGAAACCAGACCAAACGTACAGCCAGTTTAAAACTGAGCTCACGTCATTCCTGTCTGAATGCCCTTCTCAGATTCTGCGAAACTCGGCAACGATTTGGTGTCAGGCCTACCAATCCTTCTTTAGAGGGATTGGTGGTAGGCCTTCCCGCAAACCAAAAGTCAAAGGCAACTACGTTTGGCTTACATCAGAATTATTCCGTATTCAGTGGATAAACGATGTCTGTCATTTAGAACTTGGTACCAAAGCCAACCCTGCGGGCACGCTTAGCATCAAGTGGAATAAATCCAGAATTCCTGCGCAACCGCCTAAGTCGGTCTGGATA
>JBEIKS010000255.1:0-3788 GCA_040379625.1 Burkholderiaceae bacterium | reverse complement strand
TAGTAATTTGAGGTAAATTAAGGGAATGAGAGGTTTCCAAAGGTATATGCAACCCATTGATTTTTTGAGACTTAGCAATGAAACCCGCTTGGTGACTAGGTGGCAGGATAGCAATCATAATCCGCAGGTCCGGGGTTCGAATCCCTGATTCGCCACCAATCAAAAAAACGGTAAATCTTGGTTGCAAGGTTTACCGTTTTTTCTATTTAAGCCTCTGATTTATCAAAAATCTTCGTGTTTCCCCGCTTTTTTGGCCATTGTCGTTCTGCTACATTTTTTCGTTGGAGACAAACATGAGAGCCTTAACTATCAAGCGCCCGCAGAGGTCCGAGCTGTTGCGACAAACTGTGGCGCTGCGAGGTGTCAGATACCTGCATCGGAATTGCCCCAGCCTGTGCAAGAGCGGCCTGAACGTTTTCCATGCGCTCTCCACAAAATCGGGGTGAGAAACAGGGAAACTGCCCTTCGTAAGCGCAACCCATCGCAGCCGCAACCAAAAAACGCCCTCGACTTTTCTGCCGAGGGCGTTTTCATTTAAGCGCTTGAAGACAGGTCTTGCCGGTATCAGGCAGCAAAACTTTGTTCAAGCAGGCAGTGCGCTGGTCAGTACATCGAGACTAGGCAAACCAGCACCGGAGGAAATGCCGCTTTGCTGCCCCGCCGCGGCTAACAGGTCGGTTACACCAGACACAGGGAGCGCATCGGTGGATAAGCCATCACCCAACAGACCAGTCATCCCGGTCAGGGCATCCAGCGGGCTGGTGAGTCCTGCTGTGGATACGCCTGAATCGCCACTGAAGATGGAGGAAAGCAAGCCAGCAATGCCGGAGGGATCCTGTGCTGATACGTCCGCCAAACCGGTACCGAGTTGGCCAACCGCCCCGGCCAGTTGCTGAACGATTGCCTCGTCTACAGGCTGCGTCAGGGCACTTAAAGGAGCCAGCGCTGAATTGGTACTGGTCAGGTCCGTCAAACCTTCCCCAACCTGCGTCAGCGTCTGTTCTACACCACCGACTTGTTCGGTCGAAGTGCCGACAACCGGTCCTAGCAGGTCCGAGGTCAGCGGAGCCAGCACACTGCCGTCACCAGACAAAGCCGCCCCAACGTTTGCAAGACCCTGCGCCACACCATCTGTCACCCCGTTAGTTGCACCCAGCGTCTGAGTCAGTGGCTCAACAACGGCAGACAGCGGCTGAAGCGGACTGGTAGACACTGCCTCGTTCAGTCCGGTGGACACAGAATTCAGAAGACCCACCAATCCACCATCGCTCGCCACTCCGACACCACTGCCAGGCGCACCAATCAGTTCGCCCAGCACAGTACCCAAACCTGTGGGCTCATTGGCATTGAGCAATCCGCCGCCAACAACGCCCAGTCCATCAGCCAAAGGGGCTGTCACAGCAGTGAGCGGTTCTAGCGCTGTTTGGTCCAGCCCCACATTCAGTTGCTCAATGCCGCCAACCAAGCCACCTGCGCCGGCGGATGACGGATTGCTTGTGCCACCACCGCCACCTATATTTCCTGCACCGCCACCTGCGTTTCCTGCACCATCACCGCCACCATCGCCACTGCTACCGCCGGCGAGCGCAGCAAGACCCAAGGCACCAGCGGCGAGAGCACCAGCTCCGCCTAAAAACGGTACTGCACCAAAAAGTCCTTGCGCATCACCAAACATTTCAACTTCCGGGGTGACCGTAAAGTCAGCGTCTGCTACCGCCTCGGCCGTAGCCGTTTCAACCACAACATCACCATCGCCAGGCTCAAGTCCGAGAACCTCGTCTTCTGGATTTCCGACATCGGTCACCTTGACCGATTGACCGGGCTTAAGTGTTGCCAGTGAAGAGGGATACTGCGGGCTCTTTGACAGTGTGCCAACGGTCGCAGTCTCTGATCCACGGTTGATGATTCGGTCACCCGGACGCAGGGTCTCGCCTTGCACTAGTTCAAAAATTTCACCGGCCCGGTCAGCAATAAGCGTATTTTTTTGAGTCATTTCAGTCTCCGTGAAAACTTGTAGTGGAATGTATGTAACAAAGAAATCTTGATGGACTGAATGATGATTGATGACACGCTACAACAAGCCTCCTCAAATGAGGGGGTATTTAGGTAGGAGTGGTGGTGAGTTGAGCGGTATCAAAGTAAACACGGAGCCCCATTCGAACTGAGGCGTCGACACGGGATAACGACGAAGCAGAGCACAGCAATTGAACCTATTGCGCAGCATTGTCACTCAACGTTTTAGATTCAATGAGATAGCGCGTGCAGCCCGCAAATTCAGCATCAAAAATGGTATTTCCCCAAGCCTCCGCTGCGTCACAGCCCTTGCAGCCAAGCTCCCGGCTTACAACAGAAGCAGACACGAAAAAAAATACAACGGAAGAGACCAGAGCCCACGCGCGTGCCTTGCTCGCCATCAAGTCGCTTCGGCCTGAATCCCTGCGCAAGCAACTAATAGAGCGCAGAGCTTCGCTCGACAGCCTGTTGAACACCGAACACTGCCTCATCACCGCTGCAATACGCAGTGGCAGTTGGCGGTCTGTGAACGTTATAGCGGAGACAGCAGGTAGCGGCGCAGGCAAACCTGCCCGGTTCGCAAAAGCAAAGAACCCCAGGCATTCAACCGGGACCCTCACCCTGCAACCCGATCAATCCAAGGCAGCGGTTGTAGCGTCTGTAGATACGCCCAAGGCTGAAAACACAGCCGCCCCGAAAGCGCAAAAGTGGTGCAACGCAGTGTTTGATGCGATTCGAAACAATCAAGCGGAGTTGTTAAGGAAAAAGCTGACAGGGCAAGCCGACGCATTGGAAATGCTGACGCAGAACGGTAACAGCCCGCTCACAGTGGCAACCTCACTGCCCTTGAAATGGAAGGCACTGATGGTCTTGATTGAACTTTTGCCAGGGCTGTGTGATGTCAATAAGCCCTTTGAGGAGTTGCAACTGCAGAATCGTTTTTTGCTGCATGAGGCTGCTTGCAGAGGCGACCTTCCCGCCCTTGAGGTGCTTTTAAAAAACGGTGCCAAACCCGACGTAAGGCTAGACGACGAATCTCCCACCGCCCTGCACCTGGCCGCAGAAAAACTGCATGTTGGCATCGTAAACAGCCTGTTGAAAAAAGGAGCCGACTTTACACTGACGACAAGCGACAGAAGCACCCCGATACTTCATGCGGTGCGGGCCGAAGTGAAACGTAAAGAAAGCTTGAAGCGAACAGTCACAGCCTTGATGGATGCCAACGCAAAACTTTTAATTTACCAACTCGACACGAAACCGGTCCTGCAAACCATGGGGCAAACGCTGGCCAAAGCGCAGAAAAATACCGCCACCGCAGAAGCCATTTATGAAGAGCACAACCAAACGCCCTGGGCAGTCACCAGATCCGAGCGAGAAGCGCATCAAAAGCATTTGGAGACACTGCGCTTGGCCGTGCGTGAAATGAAAGAGACTGAAATCATCTTGAAGCGCTACACAAAAATGACGCCCAACCCGATGCACGGCAGGTGGTGAGTATTTTCCTTAAACAGATGAGTTTCGGCGTGTTTAGAAGGCTTGGGCTTCAGACGTGAACAAATAGCCGCGCAATCTCGGGTGCTTCAGCTTGCGAGTCAAGCGGCTAAAATCTGATTAAATCCTAAAAGCTGGTTATAATACCAGTATGGCAATCATCGGCATCAAAACTAAATTCCACCCCGATGCAGTTCTGGCAGAAACACTAAGCCAGTGGATAGGTTGCGCCCGTGTCATCTACAATGCCAAGTGCGACGAAGACAAATACCTTCGTACATACG
>JBEIKS010000254.1:0-3885 GCA_040379625.1 Burkholderiaceae bacterium | reverse complement strand
TAGTGCTGTGTGGCCACTCGGCGTGCGCCAGACACTTTTCCATTGAGAATGGACTTGGGACCGGAAAATGGGTGGGCCAAGGCCGGGTTTTCTTTCTTGACCGCCTCTTTTCCCAAGGTAAACAATGCCTTGGCAACATCAGGCATAGAGGCAGAATTGGCCTTTGCGATATTCCACCACTGTTTGGCCTGCTCCACCAAAGGCAGGGGAGCGCCTTTTTTACCCGGAGACTTGACGCCGGAAGACCAAAACGCGGGCAATTCCATGCTTTCGGCCACGCTGGTGGCAAAAATGCGGTTCATCAACCGAACCGCGCCAATGCCGTCGATCAGTGAATGGTGCATTTTGGTGTACATGGCAAAACGGTCGCCTTCCAAGCCCTCAATAATGTGGCATTCCCACAGCGGTCTGTGGAAATCCAGCGGGTTGGAATGCAAGCGGGAAATCAGGGTACCCAATTCACGCTCACCGCCTGGCTTGGGAAGTGCACTGTGGCGCAGGTGGTATTCGAGATCAACATGGTCCACCGTTTTCCACTTTGGCGTCAGTGTGCGCAAATTCGGATCAGACAAGACATAATTGAAAGGAGGCGCAAATGTATTGGATTTTCGCAAGGCGGAGATGGCTGCCTTCAAGGTGTCTGGACTGTGCCCGGGAGGTAACGAAAAGATGGCCATGCTGCCCACATGCATCGGTGCTTCTTTGGATTCAACATACAACCAAGATGCATCAAGAATTGGAATGGAACGGCTCGCCATGTTTTGTCTCCTGTTTTTTAGTCTTAATTACAATCATACATAGAATGACAATCGCGGAACATTAAAATGGCAACTTTTGAATTCAATGTGCGGGTGTTTTACGAAGACACTGATGCAGGCGGTGTGGTGTACTACGCCAACTATCTGAAATTTTTTGAACGGGCCAGAACAGAATGGCTGCGTTCGCTCGGGTTTGAACAACAACAACTGGCGCAAGAGCAATCCATCTTTTTTGTGGTCCGAAAAGTGGAAACAGACTACCTCGCCTCAGCCCGCCTTGATGACCTGCTAAGCGTCAGCGTGAACATTGAAAAACTGGGACGGGTCGCCGTCGAGTTTGTCCAGGAAATTCACTGCGGTGGCGTGTTGCTGACGCGCTGTCGAACCAAGGTGGCCTGTGTCAGCGGCGAACATTTCAAACCTTGCGCCCTGCCAGAGCCTGTTCGCACTGCCATGCAAAACACACTCACAGACTAAAACCCGAAGAACTTTCCCGGTACGCAGAACGCACATACCTCGCCTTGCTTAGAATGTCGGCTTGATCACTTAAACACAACAGGAACCCTTGCATGAGCGGCAGTCAAGACATGTCCATACTTTCGCTGGTCCTCAACGCCAGCCTGGTAGTTCAAATGATTATGTTCATTTTGATGCTGATCTCGCTGGCCTCATGGACCACGATTTTCAGGAAGTGGTATTCCATCAAAGATGCGCAGGTTCAGACCGAAGCGTTTGAGCGCGATTTCTGGGCGGGTGGCGATCTCAATACCTTGTACCAACGCGCCATGAACAACCGGGGGGAATCCGGCGCACTGGAAAGAATTTTCGAAGCTGGCATGCGTGAATTCATCCGCGGCCGGCAGCAAAAAGGACTCACAGACCGAACATTGCTCATCGATGGCGCCCGCCGCGCGATGCGTGCAGCCTACCAACGGGAAACAGACGCGCTTGAGAGCAATCTGGCACTGCTGGCCTCTGCAGGCTCAGTCAGCCCGTACATTGGCTTGTTCGGTACGGTCTGGGGCATCATGCACGCTTTCCGCGGCTTGGCCAGTGTGCAACAGGCCACGTTGGCCAGTGTTGCGCCCGGTATCGCTGAAGCGCTTGTGGCCACTGCGATTGGCCTGTTCGCGGCCATTCCTGCCGTGGTTGCCTACAATCGCTACGCCCACGACATTGACCGTGTTTGCATACGTTTTGAGAGCTTCGTCGAAGAATTCCTGAACATTCTGCAACGCCAGGCTTGAGGAGCGCAACATGAGTGGAGACATCCATCTGGGGCGCAGGCATCCGCGCAGAGCCATGAACGAAATCAATGTGGTGCCCTACATCGACGTCATGCTGGTGCTGTTGGTCATTTTTATGGTGACAGCACCCATGGTGAGTCCGGGGGTACTGGATTTACCCAGCGTGGCCAAGAGCAACCAGTCGCAACCACAAATTCCCATTGAAGTGAGCATACAGGCAGACGGTCAAATTTCAGTCAAGGACAGGAAAACCAATCAGGAAGGCAATGCACAAAAAGCCAATGTCGCCGCCACCGTAAAGCGCATGATGGGCAAGGAGGCCGACAGGCCGGTGGTGATTGCCGCTGATAAATCTGTCAAGTATGAAGTGGTGATGAATGTGATGGATGAGTTGCAACGCGCGGCAATACCGCGTGTGGGTCTGTTGGTGAAACCGGCACCATGAGCGAACAGCCGGACAGCAGCCGGCGCGAACCGGGCTCTCTGGGCTCCGGCGCGTCCGATGCCCCCCACACCGGGGAAAAAATGACAGCCGACCGCGAGCCAGTGCCCGCCATGGGCATGCGTTTCGCAATGGAAGGTTTGCCTGAAGACCAGATCAACGTCGAAGCCGACCCTTACGCCCAGCGTTCGTTCGCGCTGGCGGCCTTGGCGCACTTGCTGCTCATCAGCATGCTGTTTTTGGGCGTGCAATGGGTGACCAGTGAACCCGCCCCGATGCAGGCGGAACTGTGGGGATCCCTGCCCGCCATGCCTCAGGCAGCAGCCCCCGCTGAACCTCCCAAAGTTGAGCCCAAGCCGCAACCTAAGGTAGAGCCCAAGCCCGAACCAAAGCCTCAACTGAAACCAGAGCCTCCGGTAAAACCCGACATTGCGCTGAAAGACGAAAAGAAAAAACCCAAGGAAGAACCGAAAAAAGAGCCTCCCAAGAAGGAAGAACCTAAAAAAGAACCACCCAAGAAAGAAGAGCCTAAAAAAGAGGAACCCAAAAAGGAAACCCCGAAAAAAGAAGACTCCAAAAAAGAGGATCTGAAAAAGGCTGAAAAACTTGAGCAGGACAAAAAACGCGAGGCTGAGCGTGAGAAGGCCTTGGCAGAACTGATGAACAAAGACAGCACACGCGTGTTGGGCAATATCAATGCGTCCACCGCCGGCAGTGGAGCAGGTGCAGCCAAAGACCCAGGCTACGCAGACCGCGTAATCAGCAAAATACGCAGCAACCTCACCGGTTCGGGGTGCGATGTTCCCGGCAACCCGGAAGCTGTGTTTGTCGTTGAACAATTGAACTCAGGCGAAATTGTCCGCGTCAGCAAAAAACGCAGCAGTGGTTTTCCAGGTTGCGATGACGCCATTGAACGGGCCATCAACAAGTCCAACCCACTGCCCAGGGCCAAAGAAGGCACCTACAGTCGTGAATTGGAATTGAGCTTCAAACCTAAAGAAGGCAGATAACGGTCAGCAGAAGCAGTAAGTCCTCGCGAAATCAGACAAAACCCCCACAGCTCAGCTATAATCACGCGTTATTTGTTAAATGCAACAAAAGGTTTAAAACATGCCTTCTTTCAATGGCATACATGCGTGGAAACAAAGCTTTCGCCTTTTTTTACTGCTTGTATTGAGTTTTGTCCTGACCAACGCACATGCGCAACTGCGCATTGAAATCTCAGGGGTGGGCTCTAGCCAGTTTCCCATCGCTATTGCAGATCTGGCCTCTGAATCAGCCCCGCCTCAAGATATTTCCGCCATTGTGCGCTCTGACCTCGAGCGCAGCGGTCTGTTTCGCATGCTACCCATCGCAGCCGACAGCAAACCCACGGAAAACTCCCCGGTTGCCTACAGCAGCCTGAAAGCTGCCGGCGCAGACGCGCTGATGCAAGGCT
>JBEIKS010000253.1:0-3914 GCA_040379625.1 Burkholderiaceae bacterium | reverse complement strand
CATGTCGCAGTCGGAGAGGTGTGCCGTATCGAAGGGGTGGTGGCGGACAATGCTGTGTAGCTCAGTGGCGCAGACGCAGTACATTGCCTCGCCGTTGGACAGCAGCAGGTTGAATGTACCGTAGGTAGAAATGCTGCGGATCAAAGGTTCTATTGTTTTTACAATTTCACCAATGCTGGGTCTGTTTGTTTTCAGGCAGGCGCCGAAGGTTTGTCGCAGCATCTGCATGATCAGACAAAAGGCGCGTTCGCTGTCGGTTTCGCCGATGGGTAGGTATGAGCCGTCAAGATTGGGTTCAAAATTTTCCAGATTGCCGTTGTGCGCAAATACCCATGTTTGCCCCCAGAGTTCTCTTTGAAATGGGTGGCAATTGCGCAGTGAGATATCGCCTTTGGTGGCTTTTCGGATGTGGGCGATGACGTTGAGAGATCTCAACGGATATTGTTTGATGAAATTGGCCATCGCAGAGTCCACCGCGGGCCGGTGATCAAGAAACAGTCGGGCGCAGTTGTCTTCAAAAAAGGCGATGCCCCAACCGTCTCCGTGGTGGTCTGTTTTTCCACCCCGCTGAGAAAATCCCTCGAAGGAGAAAGTGATATCGGTGGGTGTGTTGCAATTCATTCCCAACAACTGACACATTGCCTGATTTTCCTCTGTTTCTTTTTCTAGATTTTTGCGAGGTGCTGACGCTGCACTTTACAATGGTGAAGAATGAAGAAATTTGATGCTTTTGTGAAGCGTTTTTTTGATGTGGAAGGAATTCTTTTGTTGGATCGATTAACGATTAAGTTTCCAGATGACTGGCATTTGCATTTGCGTGACGGTGACGCAATGGCGGCTGTATTGCCCTATACCGCACGCCAGTTTCAGCGTGCCATCGTAATGCCGAATTTGAAGCCGCCCATCACCACGGTGGATCAGGCCTTGGCCTATCGAGAGCGCATTCTTGCAGCATTGCCACCGGGGCTGACTTTTGACCCTTTGATGGTTTTGTATCTGACGGATGCAACTTCGGCAGAAGAAATTCGACGTGCCGCCGCGAGTCCGTTTGTACATGGAGTAAAGCTGTACCCGGCGGGTGCGACCACCAACTCTCAGGCGGGGGTGTCGTCTTTGTCCAAGTGTACTGCGGCGCTTGAGGCCATGGAGCAAACCGGCTTGCCTTTTTTGGTGCATGGCGAGGTGACCAACCCAGAGGTGGATGTATTCGACCGTGAGGCTGTGTTTATTGACCAGGTGATGGAGCCATTGCGACGCCAGTTCCCGGCGCTGCGGGTCGTGTTTGAGCACATTACAACCAAACAGGCGGCCACCTACGTCACGCAGTGTTCCAGTGTGGATGGGCAGGGTCGGCGCTTGTTGGCTGCAACCATCACGCCACAGCATTTGCTGTTCAACCGCAATGCCTTGTTTAAAGGTGGGTTGCAGCCGCATTGGTACTGTTTGCCTGTTTTGAAGCGCGAGGAGCATCGCCTTGCATTGCTGGAGGCTGCCACGTCAGGCTTGCCGCAGTTTTTCTTGGGGACCGACAGTGCTCCGCACGCTCGGCATCTAAAGGAAATGGCGTGTGGTTGTGCCGGTTGTTTTTCTGCGCCGGTTGCCATGGAGTTGTACGCTCAGGCGTTTGATCTGGCGGGGGCATTGGATCGGCTTGAAGGTTTTGCTTCCGAGTTTGGTCCCGCCTTCTACGGTTTGCCTGTGAATTCAAGAACCATGACATTGGTTCGGCGTGCGCATTCTGTGGCTTCTGAGTTGCCGTTTCTTCAAGGCCAGTCGATCGTGCCTTTTCTGGCGGGTGAAGTGCTGCCCTGGACTGTGGAGCTTGCGTCAGCATAATGCTGAAACGACCTTGGCTTGATGCATTGCAGCCTTACGGCTTGACCTGGCCTGCGGCAAACACTGTGGGTGCTCTGCAGAGTTTGTGGCCTGTGTCAGGCGGCCCCGTGTCGGGTCGGGGTGTTGCGTTGCAGGTCGTTGAGAGCGGTGCCGACCAAGGCGCAGCGGTGTATGAGTTGGGCATAGCCGAAACCGGACGTTTGCCAACGCGCGATAATGCACACGACTGGTTCAACGCCCTGATGTGGTTGGCTTATCCCCAGACCAAGCGGGTGTTGAATCAATTGCAGGCTGCTGAGGTGGAAAACAGCGATCCAGCGCTGGCGTCAGAGAACCGCCCCTTGGGCAATGCGCGTACGCGCCTTCGTGACGCCCTCACAGTGCTTGATGAAAACGGTGCTGTGTTTGTAACTTCGTGCGCTGCAAAAGCGTCTGCATTGCAGTCCTTTCGATGGCAAGACTTGTTTGTGCTTGAGCGCACAGACTGGGGGCGCAAGACGCGCGTATTCTTACTGGGTCACGCCCTGCTTGAGAAGTTGGAAAGCCCTCGGGTAGAAGTTTGTTCTCACACGGTTGTTTGGTTGATGCGTGAAGAGCAGTGGGTCTGGTTTGAAGGGTTGGGCTTTCAGCAACAGAGGTTCGAGGTGGATCAATGGCTGGCTTCTTGGGTTTCCGCACATCTTGCAACGCCCAGAGATTTGCAGCCCATGCCGGTTTTAGGTGTGCCTGGATGGTGGGCAGACAACGGGAATGAGGGTTTTTACAACAATCCAGAGGTATTCAGGGTTGGAAGACGCTCAAAATCTCGCTCGCAATGACCTGCGCTGTTAGACTTGGTCTGGAAGCGGGTCAGGCAATCGCTGTAGCTTAACTGTTGCAGAGGAAAGTCCGGACTCCACAGGGCAGAGTGCTGGCTAACGGCCAGGCGCAGCAAGCTGAAAAGCCCAACGCGACGGAAAGTGCAACAGAAAACAAACCGCCGATGACGCAGCGAAAGCGGCGAACAGGCAAGGGCGAACCGGTGGTGTAAGAGACCCCCGCTGAAGTGGCAACACGACAGGCATGGTAAACCCCACTCGGAGCAACACCAAATAGGCGCATGTTTCGCGTAAGCGATCAAGGGGGCCCCCTGGAATGCGTGGGTAGGTGGCTAGAGCCAACAGGTAACTGTTGGCCCAGAGGAATGATTGTCACGAACGGTCCGCCGTTTGAACAGAATCCGGCTTACAGAACCGCTTCCTCTCATATTTCTTCAATATCACCCCTGATGTATTAGTCAGTTCGGGTCAAAAAAAGACAATTCTCCTCACAGTTCACTTTACATTGATGGCGCAAGCCATTATTTCTGCGCGCTATTTTAATCTCGACGCGTGTTTACAAAGCTTTCTAAGTCTTTGTTGTGAAAGCGTTTTTCCCTGTTTCGCCTTGACCTTGCAGCAGACTTCACTTAAAGTGTCGGTTAGTGGGGTTTTTTGTATTTTTGTGGGTTTTTGTGGGGTGAAGAGCGTGATATTTCAGGGTAGCAATGCGTTGGCACTGGATGCAAAAGGGCGGATGAACATCCCCCAAAAGCACCGTGACGCCCTGATGGAGCTTTCTGGCGGAGCCCTGACGCTGACCAAGCACCCCGAGGGCTGTCTGCAGCTGTTGCCCCGAAATGTGTGGGAAAAAATGCGTGAAGCCATTGCCGCTTTGCCCATGGGTGGTGGCAATGCCAAGCGATTCTTTCTGGGGTCCGCTTCTGATGTTGAGATTGACTCCGCTGGCCGCATCCTTATTTCCCCTGAGCTAAGAGATTTTGCCCAGATAACCCGCGACGTCATGTTGTTGGGTGTGGGTAGCAGTTTTGAAGTATGGGATACGCGCAAATTCGCTGAGATGGAGCAAAAAGCCATTGAAGCGGGTATGCCTGAAGTGCTCAACGGACTCTCCTTTTAAACGTGACTGAAGATGCGCATATCCCCGTTCTGTTGTCAGAAACAGTCGACCACCTCGCGTTGTGGGTCGACGGTATCTATCTTGATGCAACCTTTGGTCGCGGAGGGCACAGCCGGGCATTGCTCGGACGTTTGGGTGCT
>JBEIKS010000252.1:0-3943 GCA_040379625.1 Burkholderiaceae bacterium | reverse complement strand
TTCCAAGCCACCGGCGGCAAAGATTACGTCGGTTGGAACGGCTCCGACTTACCCCATTACGCCATTCCCCACACGTTGGCAGAGGGTGTGCGAGAAATGCGTGGCACTCGGGTTGCACCCTTGCGTGGCATTGGTGCTGGCTACAACAAATTTGTCATTGAATCATTCCTGGATGAGATTGCATTTGAGCGCCGCATCAACCCTTTGGCCATGCGACTTGAGCTGACCCAATCGGACGCAAGGGCCAATGCGGTGATTCGAACGGTTGCCGAAATGTCAGACTGGAACCGCAAACGCAAAGACCGTGGCCTGGGCATCGCTTTTGCGGACTACCACGGCACCCTCTCTGCCGGTGTGGCAGAGGTATCGCTCAATCGCAAAACCGGCAAAATTCAGGTGCACCACTATTGGGTGGCCGTGGACACCGGTTTGCCCATTCAACCCATCAATGTATTGGCTCAACTCGAAGGGGCTGTGGTTTACGGACTGTCCTTGGCTTTGCTCGAAGAACTGACCATTCGAAATGGTTCTGTGGTGCAGTCCAACTTCAATGATTACCCTGTGCTGCGCATGGCAGACATGCCAGAAATCCATACACAGATCATTCCCTCCAAGGCCCCGCCCACAGGCATGGGTGAGATTGGTGTTTTGGCGGTGGCCCCCGCCATTTCCAACGCCATTTTTCAACTCAGCGGCAAACGCTTGCGCCATTTGCCCATGTCGCCAGCCCGGGTGAAAAAAGTGATCACCTGATTGAGCGCAAACAGCCTGCGGAGCCCTGCGCTCCACAGGCTTTGCTGGCCGTTGGTCATGCCAGTTTGATCATGCGCCATAGGTCGCCCAAGTCATGATTTGAGTTCACACTGAATACAGTGAGGGGTCGGTAAAGCTTCACAGCACAGAGACTGCTTGCAAACCATGGATCAACGTCTCAAATCAAAATCGTGCAAAGGAAAAGGGTTAGCAGAAAAACTCTGCTAACCCTTGTATCGTTGGTCGGCGTGGCGGGATTCGAACTCGCGACCCCTTGCACCCCATGCAAGTGCGCTACCAGGCTGCGCTACACGCCGAAGTCAATGATTATAACGGGGTTATGCGTGGGCCTCACTGAGCAACTCGCGAATTTCAAACAATTCCCGGCGCAGGAGAAACAAACGCTTTGAGCCAGTGGCCTCTGGTGTGGCCAATGACATGCCCCAGCCTTCTGTGTGTGGTGCAGCAGAGATCACATTGACAGGCAAAGCCTCAACAACATTGAGATCAGCGCTCGCGTCCTCGAACTTGAACTCGTGTCCAATTTCTTGCAATCGATTGCGAGCGCCGCTGATGGTGAAACCTTGCTCGTACAACAAACCGCGGATTCGACGGATCATCAAAACTTCATGGTGCTGGTAGTAACGGCGGTTGCCGCGCCGTTTCATGGGCCTCAACTGGGTGAACTCTTGTTCCCAGTAACGCAAGACATGGGGCTTGACGGCGCACAACTCGCTGACTTCACCGATGGTGAAATAGCGTTTGGCAGGTATAGCGGGTAGAAGGGTTTCCATGAACGAGATATGTAAGAACCAAGGTTACCCCAAGCGCGCAGAAAAGATAAGTAGGTAAGAACAAAAAAGAATGTAAAAATTTAAAGTTTGTAAAAATTTAAGTGCTCTGACCCGGGTTTTCACTCTGAATGAGGTCTTTTAATTTATGACTGGCATGGAAAGTAACCACTCTTCGCGCTGCGATGGGAATGACTTCCCCGGTACGGGGGTTGCGGCCAGGTCTTGCTGACTTGGTGCGGATTTGGAAATTGCCGAAGCCAGAAATTTTCACGTCGTTGCCCTCCACGAGACTTTGGGTGATGAGGTCAAAAAAAGCCTCAATCATGTCCTTGGATTCGCGTTTATTCAAACCAATTTGCTGGTACAGCATTTCTGCAAGTTGGGCCTTGGTCAAGGCTGGCGTTTCAAGGCTATCGACTGAAATTTCCATGCGAATTCTCCTGAGTTAGCGCAATCGCGCTTGCAGCGCGAGTGTCAAAGAAGACAAAACCGAATCCACCACAGCCTGGATTCGCTCATCGGTCAAAGTCGATTCTTCGCTTCCCAGCGTCAACCGAATGGCCAAGCTCTTTTCATTGGCCGACAGGTTTGTCACGGCCTGATCTGGTTGGTAGATATCAAACAACACCGCATCCCTGAGCAAGCCCTGGGTGGGTGCCGCAAAAACAGCCTGCATCAATTGGTTGTGGGTCACACTTTGCCCGACCACGACCGCCAAATCGCGCTGCACCACAGGGAACTTGGATACAGGCTTGAACATGGGTATGTCCACAGCCAAAACCGGATCCAAAGTCAATTCAAAAAGCACCGGCGCTTGCACCAAACCCCAAGACTGTCGATGCTTAGGATGCAACTCCCCGATGTGGCCAATCGTTTGCCCGCGCAAAGTCACGGCAGCACATCGCCCTGGATGCAATGCAGGATGCTCGGCGGGATGAAACTGCGCCTCAAGAGGCGAAAGAAGCGCTTGAAGGTCTGCCTTGACGTCATAGAAATCTGCGTCTTGGTCAGGTGCTGCCCATTGAAGTGGCACCAGGGGACCGACGGCAATGGCCGCGATGTGAATGGGTTGATCAAACCCCTCCACCGTGGTGTCGCTGTTAGGTGTTTGCGCATTTTTTCGAAACACCCGTCCAATTTCGAAAACACGCACCCGCTCGGCGCGCCTGTCCAGGTTGAATTTGACCACCTGAAGCAAGGAACCCACGAGAGAAGATCGCATGAACTATTGCTCGCTTTGTGTCTTTGCGCTTTCCATCACCAAAACGTGTGCGCTTATTCTTTCCTTGACGGTTCATTGTGTTAACAGAGAGAACCTTGACGCCAAATACCTTCTCAACCGCGATCTTGATCTCGGTCTTGTTAGCATCTGGTGCAACGATGAATGTGTACTTGTTTTCATCAAGTAGTCCGTAGCTCTTTTCAGAAACTACTGGAGCTACTAGTACGTCGCGATGGTCTTTCATGCTGATACCTCACTCTCGCGTGCTACTGACTTTGCACCCTTACCTGCAGCGCGAGCCTTGAGGAAGTCGTTGATAGCTGTCTCAGAAAAGACAACATCATCACTCTTCAAGAGGTCATAAGCATTTAGCTGATCTGGAACTAGTAAGTGGAGGTTCTCAGCGTTACGAAGTGAGCGCCATGCTGCATCTTCTGTACGTGAAATTACAACCAAGAGATGGCGGCGATCAGAGAACTGACGAACCGCGGCAAGTGCTGCCTTTGTTGATGGAGCTCCTGTTACAGAGTCGATCACGTGGATGCGCTCGTTGCGTGCACGATCAGAGAGAACGCCGCGAAGTGCTGCTGCGATCATCTTCTTAGGTGTGCGCTGTGCGTAATCACGTGGACGAACAGCGTGAGCTGCACCGCCACCACGTTGCAAAGGAGCACGTATCGAACCCTGACGGGCGCGGCCGGTTCCCTTCTGCTTGAAAGGCTTCTTACCTGAACCGCTAGTTTCTCCGCGGTTCTTTGCCTTCTGAGTTCCCTGGCGAGCTGCAGCAAGTTGTGCTGTAACTACCTGGTGAATCAAAGGAATATTTGTCTGCGCATCAAAGATTTCTGATGGAAGATCTACGCTTCCAACTTTCTTTCCTTCTGCGTTTTTGACTTCAACTGTTAGCGCCATGGTTATGCACCTACCGTTTCAACAATTGCTTTCTTTGCAGCTGAACGGATGAAAACTAGGCCGCCATCTGTACCAGGGACTGATCCCTTGATGAGCAACAAGTTCTTCTCTGCATCTACTGCCTGAACAACAAGGTTCTGAGTTGTGATTTTTTCGTTACCCATACGACCTGACATGCGCATTCCCTTGAATACGCGACCTGGTGTAGAGCAAGCGCCGATTGAACCTGGCATACGGTGCTTACGATCAACACCGTGTGAAG
>JBEIKS010000251.1:0-3974 GCA_040379625.1 Burkholderiaceae bacterium | reverse complement strand
TTCACCGCAGGCAATTCCGGAGCATCCATTGCGCTGTTTGTGGTGGGAACCATTGTTGTTTTGTTTGCAGACTATTTGATACGCCCTTTGCTTATACAAGACGGTACCCATCTGCCATTTTTAGCGGTTTTGTTCGGTGTATTCGGGGGCGTTATTACGCTGGGTATCGTGGGGCTGATTATCGGACCTGTGATGCTGGTGTTGCTGGTGGTTTTTTTCGATGAGGCATCCCATATTCAAGAAAGCATCCCTCGCCAGGAAGAAGACACGTGTTGATGCGCTGATAGCTGTTCTTTCAACCCCACTTTTTTATTTAAACAGCCAAATTAAATGATAAATTTTCCAGTGAATATCGGTACCCCCCTTTCACCGTCTGCCACTCGCGTTATGTTGCTGGGTTGCGGCGAACTCGGCAAGGAAGTCATTATTGCTTTACAGCGCCTGGGGGTAGAGGTTATTGGCGTAGACCGCTATGAAAATGCGCCAGGCCATCAGGTGGCGCATCGCAGTCATGTGGTTTCCATGACCGATGCCGATGCACTGGAGGCCACTATCCGCAGCGAAAAGCCTTTGGTGGTTGTGCCTGAAATTGAAGCGATTGCGACTGAACGGCTGATGGCGTTGGAGAGCGCCGGCGTCGTGCGTGTGACTCCGACAGCGCGGGCGGCCTGGCTGACCATGAACCGCGAAGGCATAAGACGTCTGGCTGCGGAAGAGTTGGAGTTGCCGACCTCGCCCTACCGGTTCGCCAGCTCCTTGGAGGCACTTCAGGCGGCAATTGACGGTTCTGACGGTCAGGCGGCCATTGGTTACCCTTGTGTGGTCAAGCCCGTCATGAGTTCTTCCGGTAAGGGGCAATCCAAGCTTGACGGGCCTGCAGATGTAGAGGCTGCATGGAACTACGCAGCCTCTGCCGGGCGTGTGGATGCCGGGCGTGTCATTGTTGAGGGCTTTATTGATTTCGATTATGAGATCACTTTATTGACTGTGCGGGCCCGCAGCAGCAATCAGGCGATGGAGACACAGTTTTGTGAACCGATCGGGCATGTTCAAGTGGCTGGTGACTATGTGGAAAGTTGGCAGCCTCACCCGATGTCTCCGACCGCGCTGGCCAAGGCAAAGGACATTGCGAAAAAAGTGACGGACAATCTGGGCGGTGCTGGAATTTTTGGTGTTGAGTTGTTTGTCAAAGGCGATATGGTGTGGTTTTCTGAGGTCAGCCCGAGACCGCACGACACTGGCATGGTGACCATGACCACCCAGTGGCAAAACGAATTTGAATTGCATGCCCGGGCAATCTTGGGTTTGCCGGTAGACACCACTCTAAAAACCCCCGGAGCCAGCGCCGTTATTTACGGCGGGATGGATGAAAAAGCGATCGCTTTTGAAGGGGTTGCGCAGGCTTTGGAGGAAACGGGTGTGGACATCCGCTTGTTTGGCAAGCCAGAGTCTTTCAAAAAACGGCGCATGGGTGTGGCATTGGCCAGACATGCCGATGTTGAGCAGGCCCGTGAAATTGCCAAAAGAGCTGCCGCAAAGGTTGTTCCGGTCAGTTCATGATTTTTAGCGTAACTTCGCTGTGTTTTACAGTAATTTGCCCTGATTTTCCGATTGGCAAACTCGCTTTCCGAAGGATGTGTCCAAAGGGTAGCCCTTGAACCACAGGAAGTTTTGCTTCCTGTGCAATGTAGTTAAGGGCAGACCCGAGGTCATATCCGTTGTCCAATGGTGAGGCCTTCCAGTCTGAACAAGCCCCTACGATCAGCGCTTTTTGTTGTTGTAATACCCCGGTTTGCAGCAATTGAAGCAACATGCGTTCAATTCTGTAGGGGTGCTCGTTTACATCTTCAATGAAGAGCAACCCTTCTTTTACGTCAGGCAAGTGGGCTGTTCCCAACAGTGACGCCAACATGCTGAGGTTTCCACCCCAAAGCATCCCCTCTTCTGCCATCTCGGAAATGCAGCCTTCTGGCGCAGACCAAGACAGTTCTTCCGGAAAACCTTGCAGCGCGTTTTCAAATGCTGTGAGCATGAATTCGTCCAGCGCCTCGTTCCCGAAATCAACACACAACATGGGGCCTTGCAGCATGCGTGGTGTTTCTTGGCCCAGTCTAAGGCTGTGAGCCAAAAGCGCCGTGTGCAAGGCAGTGAAGTCGCTGTGCGCACACAACAGCGAATCTGACTCGAAAAGTGCTTTTGTGATGGCTTTAAAGTCGATACTGTTTAACAAGCGCGTTACGCCATAGCCGCCGCGAATACCCAGAAGCAGGCGTGGTTCTTTTAGCTTTGCAAGCGAGTTCAGTTGGTTTAATCGCTGCTCATCGCTTGCGGCAAAGCGTTCAACCGGGTGGTCTGCGCAGTCGGTTTCTACGACTGGTAACGCCGCTGAAAACCGTTGCTGACCTATTCGCATGGCCTCTGGGTTGTGTATTCGCCCGCTGCTGGCCAGCAAATGTACACTTTTAAACTGCTTACTCAGGCAAGCCCCCAGTGTTTTCGGCAGTGCCTGATAGTTACTGGCTTCCATTACTTTGCACGCTCCTGCTGCAGAAGGTCTTTCCAGGAAACTGCGGCGCCGCCAGCAATAAAGTGGTGCAATGCCTTGATGCGCGCGCGTATTTCGGCAGATTTTGGGTCGTTTATTGCAACGGTGAGTGCTTCAAGCATGGTTTCAGGCGGCTGAATTGAGTAGGCGTGCAAGTGTAGCGGACTTGTTACGCCTCGGCGCTTCATCAGGTCTACAAGCGCTTTATCAACATTCGGCAAATCTTCCAATTGTGCGATTTCGTTCAAACGCAAAGTCGGGTCTCTTCTTCTTGAGCGAAAGAAGTTTTGTAGCAAGGTTTTGCATTCATCATGCAGTTCATGCCCTTGTGTTTGTCTGACCTGTGTGTGGGCATTGAGTCTGGCTTCTTCGGCCAGATTCAAGACAGAACCGCAAGCACCCATCTTAGGATCTGAAAGACAAAAAACCACATGTGAGATTCTAGCCTGCAATATCGCACCCATGCACATTGGGCAGGGCTCAAGGGTGACATACAAGGTGCAGTTTTCCAGCCGATAGTTTTTTAAGTGCTGACCGGCAGCGCGCAGTGCGTTGATTTCGGCATGCGCAGTGGGGTCTGCACCGGAAATGGGGCTGTTTCGACCATTGGCAATCACCCTGCCCTCATACACCAGCACCGCACCCACAGGCACTTCGTTTTCGCTGCCGGCAAGCCGTGCCTGTTCAATGGCAAGTGCCATGAAAACGGTATCCGTTGTGCTTGTTGGCGTTGATGTAGGTGTTTTATCCATGGCCTGGAGACGGGTTTTTGGAAGCAGGATTCAATCGTAAAAACGCGGCATCATCTGATTTACGCTCATGGTAACCTAAGCGACAAATTTGTTTTATCTGCGAGGCAAAACATGCTGAAATTGAATATCAACGGTCAGAAAAAAACGGTGGATGTAGCGCCAGACACCCCTTTGTTGTGGGTGCTTCGAGATACCTTGAACATGACCGGAACCAAGTACGGATGTGGGCAGGCGCTGTGTGGTGCCTGTACGGTTCATCTGGATGGGCAAGCTGTTCGTTCCTGTGTGTTGCCTGTGTCTGCTGCGGTCGGGAAAAAAGTAAGCACCATCGAAGCCGTTGATGCTCAAAAAATTGGCAAAGCGGTTCAGACCGCTTGGCAGGCCATTGATGTTGTTCAATGCGGTTATTGCCAATCCGGTCAGGTTATGAGCGCAGTCGCACTGTTAAGCACCAATCGCAATCCAACGGATGCAGACATTGATGCAGCCATGGCCGGTAATGTGTGTCGATGCGCAACATACCAACGTATTCGCGCTGCCATTCACGATGCAGCCAAAGCACTGAGCTAAGGAACCCCCATGTCGAACAACAGTATCAGCAACGTCAGCCGCCGGGAGTTCCTGCAAGGCGGACTGGGTCTTACCTTGGCCTTTGTATTGCCGGAACTTGTTTCTGC
>JBEIKS010000250.1:0-4021 GCA_040379625.1 Burkholderiaceae bacterium | reverse complement strand
TTGTCAACGCCTGCTTATCCACAAGAAATGTGGATAAGTGGTGGAGAAGATGTGATAAGTGCCTGATTTTTTTAAAACGCATCAGGCGAAATAATGTTTAGGCAAGGTAGCAGCGAAATTTAAAAAAAATCAAAAAATAGCAATCAATGGTCTTTTTCAAATTTGCCTTCACATCATATTTGCAGTTCTTTTCAGTTTTATGACGCTCGGTGGTCCTAAGACTGGTCTTTCAGTCCCAATTCAAAAATGGTGTGAATCAGTGCCTTGTAGAATGGCCTTCTGGGAAACTGGTTCCAGCCGAAGTTGAAAGTTTTGTAGCTGACTGCCCAGTGGTGCGCGCGCACTGCTCCCAAATGGTAAAAATGCGATTCGGGTATGTGGGCCGGACGCGGAATCAGGTTGTCTGCCATGACCACTTGCCCGTCGTTGTAGACAGACACAGGTTCAGACACTCTGGCCTGCAGGTACATTGTGTAGTCATCCAGATTGAAGTGCCACCATCTGCGTTTGTAATCTTGCATGGGCATAACTGCTGCAATTGAGAAATATTTCAAATGGGGCGGCAATTCCTGCGCATACTGGGCCATTCGTATCTGCCGCTCCTCGCGAGTCAGAGATCGCACCCCGTCTTCCATGTCGTCCTGAAACTGCCGGGTGGGTAAGCCTACAATTTTCGACAGCAGAGGATATTTCCGGCACAACGCCACCAGTTTCGGAATGAACACCAATTTTGACGTGGGTTTCATCACATCATCTGCCAGATATGAGCCGCCAATGGCGCCGCACATGGCTAAAAATCCCAAAGTGTTTTTCAGCAGAAAGTCGTCTTTGAAACGCCCGGTGTTCAAGTTTGCAAACAGCTCAAGAGACAAAGGGCAACCGTAGGAATAGCCCATGAAAAAAAGGCGGTAACCGTCTTCCTCAACCCAGCGCCTCAGTGTTTTGCTGTTGTGCAGCAGTTCAAAGAACGGCTGGGCAATGTGCTGCGAGGCTGCATTGGAGCGTGGATATTTTGCATAAACGAATTTAAAGCCGTCGCCCTCATTGAAAACGGTTTCACGCGTGCCGCCCGAAGATTCACCAGGTTGCAACATCAACACATGGTGGGGAGAATCCGAGCGCTCCATTTCTTCATGAAGCGACAAATTTTTAAGTGTCTCGTGGGTGAAGCCCGGCACCAGAACGAGAATGATTTTATGTTTCCGGTAGAAATCACGATCCACCAGGCTGTGTTCTGGTTTGTGGTCTGCATGCACCTGTTCAAGCTGGTTTTCTTGCAGGGCCAGTTTGGAGAAGTCTTGATCCCTGTTGCCCCCCAGCATATTCAAGTCAGAGATCTGGTGGGGCTTCCACATGAAACGCCGGCTTTGTTCCGGACTGTATCCAGCCGCTTTCAGATAGCCTGCGAAGTTTGCAAAAAAAACCGATGAATGTTTCAAGTCTGACATGTGAACCTTTCGCTCAGGAAACCGAAACGTTCACATCGCTCTCTTTGAGTCCGAGTGCGTCAAGGGCTTGGGTCAAGTGGGTAACCGTGCGTTCGATGTTATGCAGTTTTTCCAAGCCAAACAGACCGATTCTGAAAGTCATGAAGTTTGCTGGTTCATCGCACTGCAGGGGTACTCCTGCTGCGGTCTGCAAACCAAGCTCGATGAATTTCTTGCTGTTTTGCAAACCGGTATCGTGGGTATAGCTGACCACAACACCGGGCGCCTTGAAGCCCTCGGCAGCTACGCTGCGCAACCCGCGCGATTCAAACAACTCACGAACACGGGCGCCCAAGGCGGACTGCTCTGCCTTGACCTTTGCAAAGCCGTAGTCGCGGGTTTCCTGCATGACTTCGCGCAGGCGCGCCAATGCATCGGTTGGCATGGTGGTGTGGTATGCGTGAACGCCTTTTTCATAGCCTTCCATAATTTGCAGCCATTTTTTCAGGTCACAGGCAAAACTGGTGCTTTGGGTATTTTCAATGGCTGTGCGCGCACGCTCGCTGAGCATCACCATGGCGCAGGCCGGCGAACCGCTCCAGCCTTTTTGCGGCGCGCTGATCAGTAAATCAACACCGGTGGCACGCATGTCCACCCACATTGCACCTGAGGCAATGCAGTCAAGCACAAACAGACCGCCATGTTCATGAACCGCATCAGAGACACGCAGCAGGTAGTCGTCAGGCAAGATCATGCCTGCAGCCGTTTCCACATGAGGTGCAAACACAACATCAGGCTTCTCGGTGCGTATCCGCTCCACTACTTCGTCTATGGGGCAAGGCGCCCAAGGTGCTTGATCTTCCGTTGAAAGGCGTCGAGCCTTCAACACGGTGGCGTGGGCAGGAATATTGCCCATATCAAAAATTTGCGTCCAGCGATAACTGAACCATCCGTTGCGCAACACCATCACTCTTTTCCCGGTGGCAAACTGCCGCGCAACCGATTCCATGCCGAACGTGCCACTGCCTGGTACGAGTACTGCCGAGTGGGCTTGATAGACCTCTTTCAAAATGGCTGAGATGTCTGTCATGACGCCTTGAAAGCGCTTGGACATGTGGTTCAACGCTCTGTCCGTGTAAACCACGGAAAATTCAAGCAAACCGTCCGGATCAATATTCGGCAACAAACCCGCCATGCTCATCCCCTGTTTTTTTATTTGATTATCTTGTGTTGATTGCTTAAAAGTCTAGCACGCCACCACGCTTAACCAAATAGGTGTCAATGACCTTAAAAATGAAGCCCGGTGCGCTTCGACAGGGTTTCCTTGTCGATGAGTTCGGGTTGCTTGGCATCATCGCTGTTTTCTATCCAATAAGCCCAACTCTTTTGGGTGCTTGCATCTTGCACCAGTTTCCAGACGTGGCTGGGCACAGCCACACCGCGACCGATGGTTTTACTGTTTGAATTCAAATAGGCTGGGCCTGTCAGTACATACACTTTGCCTTGAGCGCGCATCGCATAGCGCCGTGTATCGCTTTCGATTTTTGCCCAGATGCCCCGATTCAGCTCCGAAGCCTGAGGCACCATGTTGGCCAACGACATACTTTGGGCGGAAGTCTCGTCATTTGCGCTGTCCCCGGCGGGGTACATGTGTCCGCGGTCATAACCTGAGTGTTTGTAATCAGACAACAAGGAGCGCGCCTTGGAGGGCAAGCGCGCCTCTTCATAAAAACGGTCTTGTCGCTTGGTGTTGCGCGCACCGATCACCCTCTCCTTGTCCAGCGCTGCGGCTGCAAAAACAGGCGTTTTTGTTTGTGCTGAGTACTGCACTGCAAAGCCGTTATAGCAAAGTGCGTAGTGTTGGCTGTCGTCGGTGGCCTGCGGCGGAACAATGAACGATTCAGGACATTTGCTGAAGTCACCGTTCAAAGCCCACAAAGGGGTTGAGAAACAAAGCAGTACGGCGTGGGTAAGTGCGCGGAAATTCATGGTGTGTTGCAGATCTCTCTAGGGGTAATGGAAAAGATTGTCAGGGTCAGTCCTCCATTTTAATTGTTTCTGACGCCTACCCCACCTGATACTGCTTTCCAAGAGAGCCCCGATTTTTTTCTTTGTGCGCCCAGCCTGGGTGCACAAAAAAACGACGCCTGAGCGTCGTTTTATTAGTTCGAACCGCAGCGTTAAATTAACGCAGTAAGCCGCCGATGGTTTCAGGACGTGTGAACGTTGGACGGTCCAGGCCTGAAAGCGCGCTACGGTCAAATTCAACACCACGTGTGATCGAGGGCATTTCCAAGCCGCTGAGGCTAATATTGGCGGAGGCGCTGGCGCTTATTTCAAGTGAACCGCTTTGCGTTTCAGGCGCTGCTGCTGTGTTGTCAGATCCAGGCATAGGCTCGTTTTGCGCAACTGGCTCTTCCTGAGCTTGCGGAGCCTGTGGTGCCTGCCCTGCTTTGTTCATGCCTGCCAGCTTGGGTTGCGCAGGCTTGTTTTGCGCAGCGCTTGCCATTGGGTTTTCAGCTTGTGGCGCCTGAGCAGTTGGTGTTTCCTGCTTTGGCATTTCTGATTTGGGCATGTATGATTTTGGTGCTTCG
>JBEIKS010000249.1:0-4037 GCA_040379625.1 Burkholderiaceae bacterium | reverse complement strand
GGTTGCTTGCGTTCAAAGCGCCATTCATATTGCGAAAACGCTTCCTTGAATTGCCCTTGGTTGAGCAAGGCCAGCGCCAGATCCCAATGTGCATCGGCAAAATTCGGGTTGATGCCCAGGGCTGTGCGCAGGGCTTTTTCTGCGGCGTTGTGTGCACCTTTCAGCGCAAGCGCAGAACCCAGATTGCCCCAGATACTCGCGTCATCAGGCGCGTGCAATGTGGCTTGCTGGTAAATTCTGATGGCTTCGTCGACATGCCCGGCCTCACGCTCCAGATTGGCCAAATTGTTGTAGGCGCTGGCGTAGTTGGCCTGCACTTCAATGGCGCGCAAATGCGCTTTTCTGGCTTCGTCGAGTTGCCCGTTTTGCCGCTGCACCATGCCCAGCAGGGTCCACGCGTCGGCGCGTTTGTCCTGTTGCTTCAGTACCGTTGCAATCAAGGCATGCGCCTTGTCATAGGCCTTTTCTTGGTAGGCCTCCAGGGCTTGAGTCAGCAGTTTGTCGGAGGCTTTAAGGTCTTGCATGTTCATTTTGTAGGTCTGCGGTGTCGCGTCGGCTTAACGGCCTTGATGGCAAAAGAAAACGTATTGCCGTCGTCTTTTGCAAACACGGTTGTGAAGTCGGCCGAATAGATGTTCCGGAAATCCGACATGGCGGTAATGCCCACTTGTTTGATGTATTCAGACTGGTCTAAAAAAATCAGGTTTTCCGGTTGCACCAAACGCGTGTGTGAGGGGTCGCCCCATGCCCAGGGAGAATTGCGCGAAGGGCAGGTTGCCATTAAAACGCCACCGTTTTTAAGAATGCGGTAGAACTCTTCGAATTGCGCAAAAAAGAATTTGTAGTCGCCTTGTGCGCCCGTGTGTTCAAGCACCTCATAGGCGTGAATTTCATCGAATTCGTCGTTGGTGAAAGGCAAGGGCAGTTGCGTGAGGTCATGTACAAAGTCAGGTTTGTGGTCGCCGTTGTAATCCAGCGTTACCAAGCCTTCCCACTGCGAACGGTTGTTGATGCACAGCTTTTTTGAATGGTTGGAGCCGCAGCCGATGAGCAGTTCCTTGCGTGTCGTTGAAATGCTTGCGCTGCTGTTTTGCAGTGTGGTTTCCATGGCGTTTTTTTCTTTTTCAGTGTGGGCGAACAACAGTTCAGGTGCCTGCTTCATTTGTGCTTTTTGGTGCATTTGCATGAACAGGTCTTGCAAAGCGCGTGTCCATTCCGGCGTGTCGAACAAAGCCCATTTCAGGTGATTGGCATTGAGTGCTTTATCAATCAGACGTTTGAAGCGTGAGTCTTTGATCAGACGTTCTACGGTGTCTATGTATTGCGCTGCTGAATCTGTGATCAACAAATCCAGCTTTGCGGCTTTTAAAATACTGGCGGCCACGCGTGAAGGAAAGGTTTCCCCGCACAAGGTAACCAAAGGTTTTTTTACCCACAAGGCGTCGCTGGCCGTGGTGTGTGAGTTGTAGAGCCAAGTGTCCAAAAAAATGTCGGCCAGGGCCAGTCGCGACTGGTGGTAATGGTTGGGTGCGGGCTTTGCAAAAATCAGACGTTGCGCGCTGACGCCGTTTTTTACAGCCGCCGCTTTCAGGTTGGTAACCGCTTCTTCATTGAAGGCCAGCAGCCAAAGCACCGCTGTGTCGCAGCGTTTCAGAATTTCACACCAAGCGGCAAACAAGTCGCTGCGAATTTTATAACTCTGGTTCAGGCTGGCAAGCACAATTGCGTTTTCTGGCAGGCCTTCCTGTGCCCGGTTTACTTTGCCGAACTCTTTGCGTTGCCTGTCGTTGCTTTGGTAGCAATGCGGCAGGTAGGCGGCTTTTTCCGAATACAGGTTGAGGTGGTCCAGTGGGGTCACGGTTTGGTCGGTAATGACATAGTCCACCCACGGTGCCTGCAGGCTGCCGGGGAACCCCAGGTATTGCGCCTGTACGTTGGCTGGCCGGTAAGCCATGACCCCAGTTCGGCTGTTGGCCGTGTAGCCGCCCAAGTCTATTAGCAGGTCTATTTCGTCGCCGATGATGCGTTTTGCCGCTTGCTCGTCATTAAGCGTTCGAATGTCTGTGAAGTGCTCAAAACTGGCGCGAATGCGCTGCTGCATTTCGCTGTTGTCGTTGGGGCCGCCGGAATATCCGTAGAGCTCGAATTGCTGCCTGTCCATCAATTCCAGCGCCTCCACCAACAAGCGCGCCGTGGGGTGGTCATGAAAGTCGCTGGACAACCAACCCACACGAATTCGCGAGTGCGCATGGGCAACCGGTTTTTCCAGTGGCGTGCGTTTTTTGTAGCGACGCTCGAACCAGCGCTTGGAGCACAGGGCGTGCTGGGCTTGTGTGGCGGGCAGTGAAAGAAATGCAAACGGAAAAATGCTGTGTCCGTCTTCCACTGCTTTGATGGATTGTTGTTCCAGCGGCTCGGTGGTGGCCCAGTCGCACATTTGCTGGCTGACGCGCAACAGCATGCTTACGGCATCCAGATAATTCGGATCGCTTTGCAGCGACTGCTTCAACAAAGTCTGACTTTTGGTGAGCTCGCCGGCCTCGTTGTGCAAGCAGGCCTGGTTATACAACCCAATGGCATGGGTGGGGTCAATTTCCAGTAGTTCTGCATAGCAGGCACGCGCCTGTTGCGCATCGCCGAGTTGTTGATGACACACGCCCAGGCTGAGCAACACATCTACTTGCTTTGGCTGCTGTTTCAGGCTGGCGCTGAGTTGTTCAATGGCTTGCGCTGCTCGGCCCAGTTCACGCAGGGCATTGCTCATGGCGCAAAGGGCTGCGGTGTTGCCAGCGTTTAGTGTCAGCGCTGTTTCATAGTGCGGCAGGCTGTTGTTCAAATCTCCCAAGGCAAAAAGGCACTGCGCAATATTGAAGTTGAGCACCGATTGCTCATGTGCGTCTTTGCTCAGTGAAAGTGCCTTGCGGAAATTCGCAATGGCTTCCTCAAATTGATTCAAGCGTCTGGCCACCACACCCACGGCGTTGTAGGCGCTGCTGGCCTGTGGATGCTTCTTCACCAGTTGTGTGGCTTTTTTGCGCGCGACATCCCATGCGCTGTTGCGCATTGCATTTTCAATTTCATTGAGTTCGAGCTGAACAGACATGGAGCACCAAAAGTTGCCAGATATTTGAATCGTACAACCTGCCCCAAGAACGATAACGGTGAAATTTGAGGGAAATTTAGGGCTATTGACGTTTGTTTACAAAAAAAGCGCCTTGCAAAAAAAGTCGCACAGTTTTTTACAAAACAACGCTACATAAAAACGGGTTAAGAGCCGATAAGTCAAGGAAGAGGGGTCAAATGGGGCGCCCAAAATGTTGTTTTTTTGCCCCGAAATATCCAATACAGGTTAAAAAAACCGGAGATTATTATGGCAGCTAGCTCAATTACCTTCAATGGTCTGGAGATCACGGGGTCTACGGATTCTATTGTCGGAACAGTTTCCGTCACGGACACGGTAACGCTGGGAACCGATGGCAGTCTCGCGGTCAGTTCGGTTGAGACCGTAATGGGTTCTGCCGGCACAGACGCGGTCACGCTTCTGGTGAACGAAAACCTTTCTGTTTCCGACGTTGAAACGGTGATTGGTGCGGCAGGCGGCACAGACACGGTCACCTTGTTGAACGCAGGTGCCATTGAAATTTCTGAAATTGAAACTGTGATTGGAACGAATGGCGGCACAGACATCGTCACCATTTCAGATTCCACTGCGCTTTCTGTCTCCGGCATTGCCTCGGTCATCGGCTCCACGGGCACGGCCGATGTGCTGTCGCTGCTGACTGCGGGTGTGGTGTCGGTTTCGGGTCTTGAAACCATTTTGGGTTCTTCTGATACTGACAGCGTCACCATTCTTACAGATGGCATTCTCTCTGTCTCCAGCATTGAAACAGTGCTCGGCAGTGCCGACACTGATGCAGTGACCATGCTGACAGCCGGCGCCATGTCGGTGTCCGACGTTGAGAGTGTGATTGGTACTGCGGGCGGCACTGAAACCGTCACCATGCTCAACGCGGGCAACATGAACATTGTTGATGTTG
>JBEIKS010000248.1:0-4071 GCA_040379625.1 Burkholderiaceae bacterium | reverse complement strand
TGAACTGCTCGACTGGCTTGCCATTCAACAATACAAGGTGCGTCAGAGTACGGCCATCCAATCCCATGGCCGGCTGGTAAAGTCCGCCGGTCTGGTGATGGAAGCCGTCGGTCTGAAGCTACCCGTTGGCAGCATGTGCACCATCGAGCAAGTGGGTTCCGACCCAGTTGAGGCCGAAGTGGTCGGTTTTTCCGGCGAGCGGCTTTGTCTGATGCCCACCGCTGACATTTCCGGCCTCACCCCGGGCGCAAAAGTTTTCCCCGCAGACCCGCCCAGCAGTGAAGTCAAACTCGGACAAACAGAATTGCCGGCGCTGCATGTGGCCACCGCAAAACACCTGCCTGTGGGCGATGAGTTGCTGGGCCGTGTTGTAGACGCCAGTGGCAAGCCGCTGGACCGTCTAGGCAGCGTGCAATTTCAAACCACCAAACCGCTGGCTGCACAGAACATCAACCCCATTGACAGAGCCGCCATCCGCATTCCCATGGATGTGGGCGTGCGCGCCATCAACGGTTTGCTCACCGTCGGCCGTGGACAGCGCATCGGTTTGTTCGCAGGCTCAGGCGTGGGCAAAAGTGTATTGCTCGGCATGATGGCGAAATATGCAAAGGCCGACCGCGTGGTGGTTGCCCTGATTGGTGAACGCGGCCGCGAAGTCAAGGAATTCATTGAACAGATTTTGGGTGAAGAAGGCCTGAAGCGTTCTGTCGTTGTTGCCGCACCCGCAGACAGCCCACCGCTGATCCGCATGCAGGGCGCCGCTTACGCCACCGTCATTGCGGAACATTTCCGCGACGAAGGTCACCATGTTTTATTGATCATGGACTCCCTGACCCGCTATGCCATGGCACAACGTGAAATCGCGCTCGCCATCGGCGAACCACCCGCCACCAAAGGTTACCCACCATCGGTTTTCGCGAAACTGCCAAAGTTGGTGGAGCGCACCGGCAATGGTTTGGAAGGTGGCGGCTCCATTACCGCTTTCTACACAGTTCTCACCGAAGGTGACGACCAGCAAGACCCGATTGCCGATTCAGCCCGTGCCATTCTGGACGGCCACATCGTGCTGTCCAGAAAGCTCGCCGATGCCGGACACTACCCGGCCATCGACATTGAACAGTCCATTTCCCGCGTGATGCACAACGTCACCGGTTCATCACATCTTCAATCCGCTTTGGATTTAAAAGCGGCGTTTTCAAGAGTACAAAGAAGCCGAGACCTCATCAGCGTTGGCGCGTATGTCGCCGGCAATGATCTGCAACTCGACCGTGCAATCCAGATGTTTCCCGAAATAGAAGCTTTTCTGCAGCAATCGATGCAAGAAAAAGCCACTTACAGAGACAGCGTGAGCTCACTGCTTGCGCTGTTCGACAGACAGAACGACGACTTTACAGAGGGGGTCGATCATGAGCACTCAAACACTAAACATGTTGTTGGACTTGGCCAATGACAAACTGGAAACTGCAGTTCGCGTACTCAGCATCGAGAGAAGGACTCTGAGCGCTGAAAAAGACAAGCTGGAAATGCTGCTGAGTTACTACGACCAGTATCAGGACACCACACGCAGTCAGGCGAAAACCGGCGTAACCGCCATACAGATGCGCAATGCCACCGAGTTTTTGCAGCGCTTGGGCGCCGCCATCGACCAACAAAAGGCGGAAGTCAAACTGGTGGGCGAACGTCTGGATCAGTGTTCGCAAGAATTGATTGATGCGCAGACAGAGGTCAAGAAATACCAGTTGCTGCTGGACAGGAAAGCCGAAGAAGCTTCACGCATGGCACACCGCAGAGAACAAAAAATGAACGATGAAATGGCTGCAAGGCTGGTTCGTCAGGCGCAGGAGTGAACATGTCCATACAATCCACCACAGCGGCAGACAGAATCGCCACGACAGCATTCAGTGCTGCGTCCGACAAAGAAAACATGGCGGGCAATGCGTTTGCTGCCTTGTTCGGACAGGCCTTCGCCCAACAAGCCAACCTCGCCAGTAAAATGCCCGCAGCAGCGTCTGAAATCAATGCGGCGAAGATGGCCGAAATGGTCGCGCCCAAGCAGCCAGCAGGCGTGACCCGCATGCCGGCCGGCGAGCCTGCAAAACAAGCGGGGCAAGGCGAAGCCGAATCAGGTGCGAATACCGCACTTGAAGGCACACCCAAGCCAAAAGAACTGAATGCTGCCCAGAAAAAAACCGCAGCGCAGTCAGACAAAAAAGAAGAAAACGGTAATGCCGAGGCAACAGCAAGCGCCATGGCCTTGAGCCAACAACAGGCGGCCGCTACAAAAACCAAACCCGCTGCAAACGCTTCAAAAGCCGCGGCTGGTACCACCGTTGAAGCCTTGCAAAACATTCAGGCGAAGCGCCAGAAAAAGTCGACGGATTCAAACGACGCAAAAGACATCATGCAGGCAGCTGAGGCAAAAACAAACCTGCCCGCCAATGCAACAACGCTACCAACGGCGCTTGCAACGCCGGTCGAGACAAGGGTAGAGGCGCCGGTCGCAACGCAAATCCCGACAACAACAACAGCTCCGGTCGATGCAAGCGCACAAGCCCTTGCCGCTGCAAAACCGCAAAGCAGTGTCGCCACTGACGACGCACTCAACACCCAGGCAAGCCCAGCGGCAACGCTTAAAGGTCAAACCGTTGAAATCGCATTGCCCACCTCTGCCGCTGCGCAAAGCACTGTCAGCCAGACAGCCCTGCCCGCAGCCGGCAACGCCGCTCAAGATGCGCTGGCCGCTGCGAATGGCAACACCCAAGCAACACCGGCGGCGGCAACGATTGCAGCCACAGACGCTAAGTCGGACACTGCGTCGCTGCAATTAGCCAACCTGCCAGACTTCAATCGTCTGCTGGCAGCACAGTCACCATTAAAAGAAACCACCACCGCCACTGCCAGCCAAGCGCCGCTGATGAACCCCGTTACTGAAACAGTCGCAGACAAACGTCTGCAACCCAATTCAGATGTTCGCGCCTCACTGGCCAGCACCCCGAAAGAACCACAACTTCAAACCACTGCGCGAGAAGAAGTTCTGAGCAACAAAACAACCCCGTTGAGCGCCAGTGTTTCTGATGCAGGTGCGGCGGCAAAAACAGCCGTGGCCTCGAAAAGCGAAACCGGACTGAATGAGTCGCAAATTTCGGCTCGCAGCACGGCCACACCTGATCGTCCCCGCGTCTCTGCCGTCAATCTACAACAGGCCGCCAGCGTACAAAGCAGCAGCAATGCCAGCAACGTCACCACCATGGCGGTTGAAGGCTTGGAAAGCAAGGCAGCAGTTCCACAAAACAACGGGCTGCAAGCAGCAGGGCTTTCCGTATTCCAGGCCATGCAACGCCAGGACGAGCCCATGAAGATGGAGATCGCAACTCCGATCACTCAACCCGGGTTCGCCGAAGAGTTGCAGGAAACGGTCAAGCTGGTTTCAACGCGAGACCTGCGCGAGGTGGAAGTCACCATCAACCCGGAAGAACTCGGCCCCATCAAGCTGAAAGTTCAAATGACGGGCGACAAGGCAGACGTGACCTTTCAAGCCGACAATGAACAAACCCGTACCCTGCTGGCCGAAGCCGTCTCTGGTCTGACAGAAACTCTGGCTGAGTCAGGCATTGATTTGCGCAACGCCACCGTGGAAAAACCACCACAATCCCTGGAAAACAACACGGCCAACCTGTTTCAAGGACAAGGTAACCGGGAACAGCGCAACTCTGAGGCAAACTTCCAGCAAGGACAGAATCGCAGCGGCAGACAGGACAACACAAATATGGGTTCGGACAACGCACCCAAGCAGTCCGTTGAAACCCCAAGCCGGCGCAGCAACGGACTACTGGACACCTATGCGTGATGCGTTCAAAACAGCGATGAATCTGCAAGGCATTTCAAGCCATGGTGAGACGCCTGAAAAGCGCAAAATACAGGCGTCGTTGAGTGGCCATGGCCACACTTGAATAAAAGAGGAGTAAGACATGTCTGCACACGCAGCAGAGGCCCCCGCCGAAGGTGGTGATGAAGATGCCGCCAAGAAAAAGAAAAAGAAGATGATGATCATCATCATCGCCGCGGTTGTGC